>CAZIGP010000150.1:0-675 GCA_964538425.1 uncultured Pirellulales bacterium
CGCATCGTCGAGAACTTCGGCCACGTGAGATTGCTTTAATGGGGCACTTGTGCGATAGGCAATAATCATTGGCCGGTAATGATCGCGGGTGAGCAACGGGTCGTTTGCAACAATCGTAAAAGCTTGGCGTAGTCCGTCGAAACTGCCCTTCGCTTGATTGACACTGGCTTGCACCAGAGATATCCGCAAATCTTCCATGCTCAATCCACGAGCTGCGAGCGAGGAAGGATTGGCTTGGATACGGATAGCGGGTTTTTGGCCACCGCTGATCGAAACCATGCCCACCCCGGGTAGTTGCGATATCTTCTGTGCCAATCGCGTGTCGGCCAAGTCTTGTACCTTCGTCAACGGCAGCGATTCGGATGTGAGAGCCAACGTCAGAATTGGTGTGTCTGCCGGGTTTGTCTTGCTATAAATGGGAGGATTCGGCAGGTCGGAGGGGAGATAATTTCCGGCTGCGTTGATGGCCGCTTGCACTTGTTGTTCGGCAATGTCGATTTCCAGTTCTAGTGCAAATCGCAAGGTGATGATCGAACACCCTTCCGAGCTGCTCGAAGTCATTTGTGTAAGACCGGGCACCTGGCCGAATTGGCGTTCGAGTGGAGAGGTAACGGATGATGCCATCACTTCGGGGCTGGCACCTGGATAGAACGTAATGACTTGAATCGTTGGATA
>CAZIGP010000150.1:685-8103 GCA_964538425.1 uncultured Pirellulales bacterium
TGCGGTAACGCCGAAACAGGCAGTTCGCCGTAAGAGACGATGCCTGCCAACAGAAGGGCGACCATCAGCAGGACGGTTGCCACCGGCCGCAAAATGAAAGGCCGGGAGGGATTCATCACGTGCCTTTCTTCGCGCTTTCAATGATTTCGGAAACTTGCCGCTGGGCATCAACGGTTGTGTCCGCGGAACTCTGCGTGCGAGTGGTAACTTTGCTTCCTTTTTGAAGTTTATCGATACCATCGATAACGACTGTTTCGCCCGGTGAGAGACCATTTTCAATCGCAGTTTGATCTCCTTCCGTTGCACCAATGGTGATTTTGCGTAAATCAACTGTTGAATCGGGGAGTACAACGTAGGCATAAGTCATATCAGGACCTCGCTGTATAGCGGCTGAAGGCACTGTCACCACTTGGTCCAACGTGTCAACGAGCAGCCGCGCATTCACAAATTGATTTGGAAAGAGCAGATTGTCTTTATTCTTGAACTCCGCTTTCAAGCGGACGGTACCAGTAGTGACGTCAACCTGATTGTCGATCGCTTCAAGTGCTCCCGAAGCCAACTTGGTTTGAAAATTACGGTCGAAGGCGTCAACCGACAGTTTTTCGCCGGCGGTCATTTTCTTTTGAATTGGTGCAATGTCATCTTGCGGAATGGTAAATACCACCGAGATAGGCTGAAGCTGCGTAATTACCGCCAAACCGTTAGGGTCTGTCGGACGGATAATGTTTCCCGGATCCACGTTTCGTAGACCAATGCGCCCTGTGACGGGTGACTTAATTTCGCAGTAGCCCAGTTCGATATCAGCATTTCGAACCGCGGTGCTGGCAGCGGATACATTGGCTTGAGCCGAAAGAATATTGGTGTTGTAATCTGCTTCGGTTTGCTTCAGGCTTGCCTTGGTGGCCTGCACTTGCGCTTGACATTTTTGACGGTTTGCGACGGCGCGGTCCCAATCATCAGCCGTGATGGCACGGGTGGCAACCAATTTGCTCAACCGGTTCTCTTCTTCGTGAGCAAGCCGCAATTGCGATTCATCGAGCGCAAGCTGGGCGTTAGCCATTTCGCGTGCTTGCGACTGCTGTGCTTTTTGAAGCGCTGCCTCGGCCTCGGCCAGGCGCGCTTTGGCCTGATCAAGCTGCACTTGAAACGGCTGTGGATCAATCTTTGCGATGAGATTGCCTTGATTGACCATTTGCCCTTCGGAGAAGGCTATGTTGATTAGCTCGCCTTCCACGCGGCTGCGAATCGTAATGGTTTTGTAGCCGGTAACGGTTCCCAAGCCGTTCAAATAAACTTTCATATTTTCGCGGCTCACCGGCGCAGTCACAACCGGAACTACGCGGACGGGCGGAGAAGCAGGTGCAGAACGTTGTACATTAAACAAAGCCTTGATCTGCGGATAGAAGAAGTAGCTAGCTCCACTGACTGCGGCCAAAATAAACAGCGTTAGCAACCAATGCTGTTTAAACGCTGGAGGTTGCACAGGATGCTCTTCGGCAACAACCAGTCCAGGGGACTGGATTGGCACTGATTCCGTCGGGGCGGGCGCATCCTGTATAGAATGCTCTAGCGGCTGTCTCGCGGTCGGCATGGCGCCAATCGGCAGGATCGGAGGGTCGGATAATTTCGTGGCTACAGTCTTCATAATAACCCAATTCATTTTTTTCATGGAGACATCTTGAGGAAATTGTCATCTGGCAGAGGCTTTACTATGCCATTTGGCATAGTTAGGCAATAAAGGCGGCCCTCTCATCGGCAATTGGAATGCGGTTTACAATGGGAAATAAGATGAGAAATCAAACGCACATTTCATGTCACTTCTTTCGGTCGGGCATAATGTGGCTTGCCACGAGTACGGTTTTGGCGTGGATTGCCGTCGCGATGCTATCATCACGCTTATTTGCGCTTGATCCTTCTCGCGCGCTGACTCAATCGGTCCATCGTATTTGGCAGACGCAACAAGGCCTGCCACAGGGAACGATTTATTGTGTGTATCAGACACGCGATCGATACCTTTGGCTTGGTACAAAAACTGGCTTGGTGCGGTTCGATGGAGTGCAGTTCACAGTGATGCGCAATTTAGGAGGTGTGTCGCTGGAGAATATTTGGGTTCGCCAATTGTGCCAAGATGAGCAAGGAGCTCTTTGGATTGCCACCGACGGCGACGGCCTCATTCGTTGGACGTCGGGAGAAATCACACGCTTTTCGACAGACGATGGTCTACCTTCGAATAATGTTCGCTGTTTACAAGTCGATCGCCAACAAAATGTGTGGATCGGAACGGATCGCGGTTTGGCGCGATTCGCATCCGGAAAGATCGAAGCAATCACTGGTGATGACGATGCAGAAGGTAAGGAATTCCACGCGATTTGTGAATCTGCCGACGGGAAAATCTGTGTTGCTGGTGATGGCAACCGCTTGCTGGTAAAACAAGCGAAAGGCTTTTCTGTGGTTGTACTGGATAGCTTGCCCGAATCAACCAAGGTTACGGCATTGGCCGCGGTCGACGATTCGCTCTGGATTGGCAGTTCTGACGGGCTGGTGCAACTTCAGCAAAATCGGCAGCGCCGATATACAACAGCCGATGGGTTATCAGATAACCAAGTGTATTGTCTTGTTCAAGGTGGCAATAAGAGTTTGTGGATTGGCACCGGGGATGGCTTCAATCGTTTTCGCTCAGGTGAGTTTCAAGCTTTTCGTACGCACGACGGATTGTCGCAAAGTACCGTCTATTCCATTTGCGAAGATCACGAAGGAAGCTTGTGGGTAGGCACCAAGCTTGGTCTCAATCAATTTGTCGACCGCCGCACGGTTCCGTTTACCGTCTCGGAAGGGTTGCCGAGCAATGATACGGGGCCTATTGAACAGGATAGCGATGGCAACATTTGGGTCGGAACGCTTGATGCGGGCTTGGCACATTGGAATAGCCCTGGTTTCTCCACGCTAACCACAGAGGAGGGCCTACCGAGTAATTCGATTCACGCATTAGCTGCCTCGGCCGGTGGTTCGCTGTGGGTCGGCACAAACCAGGGGCTGTGTCGAGTAGAGAAGCAAAAAGTTGTCGAGGTCATTACCATCGAGCGCGGTTTGCCGAACAATGAAATTCAATCATTGTGTTGTGATAGTCAGGGAACCTTGTGGGTGAGTACAGCGAATGGCATTGGCTCCTGGCAAGATGGCAAACTGACGAAAGCCATTTTGCCGAAGGGGCTTTCCGAGCAGGAATCTATGGTGGCAATGGTAGAGCATGGCAAAGATACAATTGTCGGAGCTGTTCGGAAGGGGCCACTACTCAAATGCAAAAATGGCCAGTGGAAGGTATTCGAAACACATGGGATACAAGTATCCAATGTAAGCGCGCTGTGCAGCGTCGGCGAAACCCTCTATGTAGCGACTGCCGGCAACGGTCTCTACCTGTTCGATTCACAACGTGCGATTCACCTCTCCGTTCGTGAAGGATTGTATGATGACGAACTGTTCGGTCTCGCAAGGGACCAGCGCGGACTGCTTTGGATTGCTTGCAGTAAAGGAGTATTTTCGATCGAACTGGAAGATGTGCAAAAATTTGCTGACGGCAAAATTCCTACCGTCTCAACAACTCCATTAAGTCCGCTCGATGCGCTACGCACGGTTGAATGTCAGCCAGGCGTGCAGCCTGCGGTTAAGCTAATGCGCGACGGCCGGCTGTGGTTTTCGACGATTCGCGGCGTGCTGGTCATCGATCCCAGCCATTGGCAACGTGTTTTGCCTGCCACATCGGTCGTCGTCGAGGACGTAATCATCAATGGCAAGAGTGAAAATCCTCAGCAGTTTCAATTAATTCCTCCGGGCAACGCGAATTTAACGTTCCGTTATGCTGCACTCAGCTACACGTCTCCGTCTCGAATAACATTTCGCTATCGGCTGGAAGGTTTTGATAAGCAGTGGGTTGATGCCGGTTCACGCCGGGAGGCCTTCTACACGAACATTCCGCCAGGTCACTATCGGTTTGTCGTTGCGGCGATGAACGTTGACGGCAAGTTGTACGAAACCTCTACCCCTGTGAAACTAAGCATCGCTCCGCATTTCTACCAGACCGGCTGGTTTTTGCCGGCGTGTGCAGCAGCGGTGGGAATGCTGTTCTGGTTTGCTTATCGCCTCCGTGTCCGCGCGATTCGTCAACAAATGAATGCTGCGATCGTTGAGCGAAGCCGCATCGCTCGCGAATTGCACGATGGCCTAATGCAGGGTTTTGCAGGCGTCACGATGGAAATGCAGGCGCTTGCCAGCCGCTTGCCTGAAGAATCGATTCAGCGTGAATCGTTGGAGGAAATCATCGATGATGCCGGGAATTGTCTGCGGGAGGCACGTCGGTCCATTGCAGGGCTGCGAGGTGATCAAGCCGGACTTAGGTCCGCGATTGAACAAGTCGCGCAGCAATTGGCCGAAACCCACGACGTGCGATTAGAATTGCATCTCGATCCGGTCGTCAAGCAACTTTCCACAGAGACAGAATACAATCTGTTACGCATCGCTCAAGAAGCGATTATGAACGCACTTAAACATTCTGGTGGAAGCGTTGTTGATGTTGCTTTGGAGAGCACCGCGGAGGAAGTCCGATTGATTGTTCACGACGATGGCAATGGTTTCGCCAAACAAGAAGCAACCCCGCCGAACGCTGGTCACTATGGGTTGATCGGAATGCGCGAACGAGCACGTCAAATCGGTGCAGATTTTAGTTTACAGAGTAATCCGGGCCGGGGCACAACCGTGCGCGTAGTGCTGCCGACCAAGCCTTCGCTGGCTGATTTAACCACTAGCTGATTGATTCATGACGTCAACTTCCGCAACAACGTCGCCGATTCGCGTCATGTGCGTGGACGATCATCCGCTGGTGCGCAAAGGAATTTCGCTGATTCTCAGCAATGAGTCCGAAATAAAGCTAGTGGGAGAAGCCAGCAACGGACGCGATGCGGTGCAACTATTTCGTACACTTCAACCCGACGTGACGCTCATGGATTTGCGTATGCCGGAACTCGACGGCATCAGCACAGTGAAGCAGATTCGCGCAGAATTTCCCGACGCCAAAATAATTGCGCTCACTAGCTTTGACGGCGATCAAGACATTTATCGCGCGATTGAAGCAGGAGTGCGCGGCTACTTATTAAAAGAATCGGCTCATACAGAGATTCTTTCTGCTATTCGCACCGTTCATGCCGGCAAACGATTGATCTCTCAGGAGGCTACTCAGCGGCTTACTGCATTTCTTCCCGGCGAGGCGCTAACACCGAAAGAAGTGGAAGTGCTAACCCTTGTGGCCCAAGGGCTTGGCAACAAAGAAATCGCAGCCAAGCTTGGAAAAGCCGGAGGCACAATAAAAATTCATGTGCAGAACATTTTAGAAAAACTAGGAGCTTCGGATCGAACCCATGCCGTAATCATCGCTGCACAGCGCGGAATCATCCACGTCTAAATATCCGATTTGCAGTTTCACTCTGAAATATTTGCCACATTGGTCTCTCGTACTGGGCTGCCGAGCACGGCAGGAAATTCCAGTGTAAAACGGCTACCTTGGTCAAGTTGGCTATTAATAAGAATACGGCCGCCGTGTTCTTTAAGAATTTTTTCACTCACGGGCAGTCCTAATCCTGTGCCACGAGTACCTTTGCCCGAAACAAAAAGTTGAAAAATCTTCGGCAATTGATCCGGAGCAATGCCCTCACCATTATCTTCAACGACAATTTGAACAAGAGCAGGTTCATTGGAATAGCGCGTTGAAACCTTAACGCACGCTTCAGGACGATCCTCACAAGCATCGATGGCATTGGTGACTACGTTTAACACGGCGCGATGAATGCCGTCATTATCAAATAACAACATGGGAACCGATGGATCAGGGTGCCATTCAAGCTGAACGTTCATTTCGCCGGCGCGAGAT
This sequence comes from uncultured Pirellulales bacterium, assembly GCA_964538425.1. Taxonomy (GTDB): domain Bacteria; phylum Planctomycetota; class Planctomycetia; order Pirellulales; family JADZDJ01; genus JADZDJ01. Next base: position 6,603 of record CAZIGP010000150.1, read on the forward strand.
TGCATCAACTCCACGACGTCAGATACCGTTTCATTTAAATAAGCAGGCTCAAGCTCAGGCTCGCGTTCTTTGCTGAATGTCAGCATGTCCATGACTAACGTTGAAATCTTGTTTTGGTTTTTTTCGACAATGCCCCAACCTTTTCGCATGATTTCTTCATTATGGTCGTTCAGTCCCATTTCAATCAGATAGCTGCCACCCCGAATTCCTTGCAAAATATTTTTGATGTGATGAGAGAGCGTGGCAATCGTTTGACCAATCGCTGCCAATCTTTCAGCCTGCACCATAGCACCGTAGTACATCGTGTCTTCCACGGCGAGTGCGGCTTGATGACCAATGGCCACCATTAACTTCAAATGCTCCTCACGAAAACGATTCGGGGCGCTAACAATGACTTTGTGTGCCGGAGTCAAAGTATCAATGTAAATAATGCCCACCACGTCGTATCGACCTTGCATGGGCACGCAGATCGCTTCACGCACTCCCATTTGCATGATACTCGCGGCAGTGTCCCAACGCTGATCTTCACGCGCATCACTTGTGAGTACACCTTCTTTGTGCTGCATTACATAATCGAGAATCGTTTGGCTAATACTAATTCGATCATCGGCTTGACCTGCTTTGCGATCACGTCGCACTTTGGGAGTGAGGCGTTTCGTTTCAGAATCAACCAGCATAATACATCCGCGATCGGCTTCGACCCATTCAAAAATCAACTGCATAATACGGCTAAGCAATTGATCGATGTCCAGCGTATGGCTGACAGCCAGCGCCGTGCGATACATAATTTGCAAGTTACTTCGCGCTCGCGCTAACCATTGATTTTCTTGCGAGCCAATTCCGGCAGGTACAGCTTGAGATTCTTCATGGGTCGCAGTACGCACAATACGAGAATTTTCTGCGCCTGCCCCTACTGTGTTGATGATTTGTACGCGCTCGCCGATATTATGATTCGCGCTGTTGTCATCACCCGTGAATACCAGGACAGTGCGGCCAACTTGGACTTGGTCTCCACTCGTCAGTTCATGCTGCTGAATACGTTGGCCGTTGACGAACGTGCCATTGGCGCTTCCCACGTCGGACAAAATAAACTTGTCGTCAGCATGGCGAATTTCTGCATGTCGCCGTGAAACCTCGGTATCTTGCAGTTGAACAGGGCTGTTCGAGTCTCGTCCTAAGGCGATGGTTGCCGTCGTGGCATCCAATTCGAACCGCATGCCTTGATCGCGACCTTGAATGACGAATAGCGAAGCCATTTTTGAGAGTCACTGGTGGGTCTGGTCAGCCGGTATCTGTTTCTGCCTGCGGATATAACAGGCTGAGATGATGTACCAAATTACCAGACTACCAAACAGCAGACTACTAGCTAACTAAATTGCCTAACCCTTCATGTTCATACTCATCAAAAATTCCGCATTCGTACGGGTTTTTTGCAGACGAGAGGTAAGAAATTCCATCGCCTCGGGCGGGTTCATTTCATGGAGCACTCGTCGCAAAATAC
>CAZIGP010000150.1:8113-8518 GCA_964538425.1 uncultured Pirellulales bacterium
CTTCAGAAAGAAGCGATGGGGTTCGCCAGGGAGGTCGAGCAGCATTTCTTCTCGCCGCGTGCCGCTACGGGCAATGTCAATCGAGGGCCAAATTCGCTGGTCGACTAGTCGACGATCGAGAACAATTTCCAGGTTTCCGGTCCCCTTAAATTCCTCAAAAATTACGTCATCCATCTTACTGCCCGTATCAATCAATGCCGTTGCCAAAATAGTCAAAGAGCCGCCCTCTTCCACCTTGCGAGCCGAGCCGAAAAACTTTTTAGGCTTTTGCAAAGCGTTGGCATCGACGCCACCAGTGAGAATTCGCCCTGAACTAGGGCATTCCGAATTCCACGCGCGAGCCAAACGAGAGATGGAATCGAGGAAAATCACGACATCGGTGCCATATTCTACTAACCGCTTGGC
>CAZIGP010000151.1:0-274 GCA_964538425.1 uncultured Pirellulales bacterium
GCTCGGCCGACCCCTCTCACCTTCTGGGCCGCACCATGGATAACCAAATGATCTTCTCGTTCACCTTCGACTTCAAAAAAATCGCCCAATGGCAATTGTCGCTTCCCGTGATATACGGTAAGTGCGCGAATTTCCGCATTCGACAAATCCGCCACGACATCGGGCGAAATCACTTCCGCTTCCAGCGGAACTCTCGGCTGTTCTTTCAAACGAAAAACGATAGGCATAACGGATTATGTACTCGTAGGCTGAATACACTCTCGCAACTCAGCGT
>CAZIGP010000151.1:284-8516 GCA_964538425.1 uncultured Pirellulales bacterium
CAATCTTCGAACAAAGGGCGAATAAATTCGTCCGTCTCCGGATCGCAATGAGGCTTCACGAGGAACTCGCGGCCCTGAGGAGCTTCGCGAATATCTCCTTCCTCGATGACAATTTCGCCGGCTTTGATCACGTAGCGCGGGTGGCCAAACATGCGCTGAACGTTGGCATCTTCTTCGTAAATCACTAAATCTCCGTCAGCGCCAACGCCGAGATTCCCCTTTTGCGTCAGGCCAAGCGCACGAGCAGGGCCGGCCGACATGGAAGTGGCGATTTCGTAGAGCGTGTATTCGCGGTCGATTTCGGGGAGCGTGATTTTGCCTTTAATGCGGTCAGGAAGCTTCTTGAGGCATTCGCGGCGTACATCGGCCTTCATCAAGAGTTCGATGATCTCGGGATAGCGCCAGAAGCAGCCGCCATTGGGATGATCGGTTGAGAGAAAGACTTGCCATGGACTCTGGATGAGCAGCAACAATTCCAAACCGGCGGCCCATTGAACGGCGTTGACCAAGTTACTCGGCCGGTAGGTGTAGGGTACGATGCCGCAGCCGGTTTCGTTCTCGACGTCGAGATTGCCCCATTTGCGACCGGTCAATTTGTAGAGCAAATGCTGCCATGGGCCGTCGGCGGTGATCGTAACTGTATCACCGAAGATAACTGCGCCGGCATCGGTGGTGATCGTCGGATGTGTGTTGAAATACTCGGCCAGTTGTGCTGTGGCTGAGCACATCGTGTCCCAATCATCGCCACCGTAGGCGTGATATTGCGAATGGGCGATGTGGGCGCGTCGGCCTTCCAAGTGCTTGAGCGTATCGAGCGTTGTTGAAATGTTGCCTGGCGCGCCGAGGTTGTTGCAGTGCAGGTGCATTGGGTGAGGCAAACCGAGATCGTCGCAAATTTGTGCGAGCTGCGTCACGATGCCGCCTGGCGTCAGGTTTTTGTATCCGGCAATCGGTGAGGTGAGTTGCTTCGCATCGTCCCCCCATTTCCAAGCCGCGACACCGCCAGGATTCACCGCTTTGAGTCCGTATGATTTGCTTGCCCACAAATACCAGGCAACAACTTGCTTGGCTCGCTCATACTCACCTATTTCCAATTGGTCGAGCATGATTTCATTGTTGGCCATCAGTGTGAGCGTCGATTTGTCGACGATCGGAATGTCCGCCAGTTCTTCGTGCGTGTGGCGAGCCGACAGCACGGGGACAGCAGCTTCATTCACGGTGGTAAAGCCCATGCCCGCGTAGAGATAGCCGGTGGCAAACGTCGTAGGGGCCATGCCACCTAGGCCACTGCGCCGAGTCTTTGTGCGAATGAAAGCTTGTGTGCGGCGGTGATCTTCGGGGGTCATCGCGCGAGCGAAGTTGATCGCGCCACCGGCGACGTGCGTATGGACGTCTACACCACCTGGAAAAACAATCATTCCCGTCGCGTCGATGGTTCGGCCACCGTCGACGGAGTCAACAAATCGGCCTGAATCGTCGATGAAAAGATCTTTGATCTTTCCATTGATGCGGTTTGCGGGATCGTAGACTTTTCCACCGATAATCCGAAGCATTTGGCGCCTGTGTTAAGTCAGCGAATTGAAACGGCTTAGATTACTACACTGCGACAGGCGCGTCAAAACTTTTCAATTACTATTACCCAGTCGTCATCAACATCTGTGGCCGACTTCCGTCTGGGATCCAGAACGGCATCTCGGCAATCGCCTCGTTAATTCGACGGACGACTTCCTCGTCGCTTGGGTAGGGTGACTTCAATGCAGGCTTCAATGGCAGCGGTATTTCGTCCATTCGATACGCTGTCCCTGGCGCTGCGATTCCTTGCGGTGCCGTCGTGATATGAACACGAGCTAATCGACTCGTGTGAGTAATATGTGGATCAAGCACGATCGTGGGAATCCGCTTCAAATGGTCGATGGCCGGCTGAGGCATTGTTCCGCCGGGATCGGCTCCGATGATAAATGCTGCATCGCAATCGCCGCGCACCAGAATATCGACGGTGGAGAATTCACCGGGATTGTAGCGTGGGTAACCGCGGTTGAACGAGATTCCAAATGGGAAACCGGTTTGCCAACGCATGATCACGTCGGCTCCGGTCACATTGCCGTGGCCGCGCATCGGCATTGCGACGAATTTCGTAAAGGCATTCATCTCAGCCGCAAGTGTCAGCAGTGCAGCACTATTCCTGTGCTTACCGCGCGTCATCGATAAGCCCATGCCGAAGAAGATGCAGCCGAACTTGCATGTTTTCATACGATGAATCAGGTCTTCGAGCGTTTCTCGACTCAAGCCAGTTTCGGCGATGGCCGCATTGGTCACCTGGCGGCCCTTCACCATGGCACGCAAGATTGTGATCAGCTCAAAATCTTTGCCAGGGCTAACCTGCAGGAAAATATCTGCTGCCTTGGCGCTCTTTGTCTCGCGAATGTCCACGAGCACCATCGTGCGGTCTTTACGGCCGCGCGGCAGAAATTTGCTCTTCTGCATGAGGGTGTACTTGGTGAAATGGCGCGGATGGCACTCGGCCGGATTCCCGCCCCAATACACGATGAAGTCGGCCCTTTGCTTTACTTCGCCGAGCGTACACGTTACCTTGCCACCCAACTGGGCGGCGATCTCAGTTGGCCCGTGTCACAACGAGGTGTGACTATCGAGCAGGCCGCCGAGCTGATCGGCGAGTGCCGCACACTCTTTTTGGGCCTCGCAGGTTGTGTTGCTCATGCCGTAGACGAGCGGCATATTGGCTTCGTGCAGAAAATGGGCAGCGGCCCGAATGGCTTCATCGAGCGTTGCTTCGCGACCATCGACCAGCGCCACGGGATACTTTTTTTCGGCAGTGTGATTCAAAAACCACGCGGTACCTAACACGCAAGCGCGATCGGCCTTATGGATGCGGACTTCGTCATGATGCAGTTTGATATCGTCGCAAACGCAACCGCAAAAAGTACATGTGGCGTTATCAATAACTGAAAGCATAGAGCACCTATGAGGCGTTATTAGTTATTTGATTGTGAGCCTGCTGCCTTCACTTGTTTTGACATTGGGCGTCGTCCGAACCGGACGACGGAACGGTAAACACTCAGCCAAGGGCCCGGCCTTGATAACTTCCCCGCACGCGCCGCGGCATGAAGCGTCCGGCTTCGATTTCCGTCCAAGGCGCGACATCTGCCGCCCCTTCGTCAAGCGAAAAATGCAGGGTCTCAGGAGCAATTAGTTTATCGTTGTTAAGCTCTTGTGGCATTTTTCAAGTTCCTTACGACCGGTGTCGTGATGCTAACTATAACGGCACGACTTCGACTTCCCACCCTTTGGACGTTGGCATTCCGGTACCGTCGGTGTCGCCCCCCATAAGTTTACACGTTGGCGGGCCGTAGGGCACAAAAATCATTCCCAGCGGTATCTTACCGGCCTGACATTTGAACGCCGCTTCACCAAACTGCGTTCGAACCACTGCCATTTGGCCTTCCGAAAGCCCGATTTCTATCATGTCTTCTTCAGCCATCGTCATCGAGTTCGTCAATTCCTTATATTCCTCCGATTCTTTTCCCACATTAATCAGCGTTCCCTGCTTGGCGGAACGGGATGAGTTGAGGATAAATCGTTTTGTGGACATAAGTTAAGACGTCGGAGCGGAAGCCATTTGGTCGGCTGGATTCTAGCTGAAATTGGAAAGGCTGGCAATGTAGGGCTTCAGTCTGACGGTTCTCTATTGTTTGTCGGCTGGAGAGGCTGACTTACGGGCAAATTCAAATTTCAGTCCGTGCGAAATAAAAATCTGACCTGAAAATTGAATGCGAATTTGCCGTAAAAATAAGCGTTTTGCAAAAACTTTTTCAAAACTTTTTCAGTGAACGTTTCTGCGTGATCGTCCGGAAAGTCGATTTAAGGCTGGAAAATACGGGTAAAACGAGATTTTCATGGGACAAAACATCGACTGAAAATTGTACTTCTTATGGGTGGTTCTGGAGCGAGTTTATGGCTAATTCTCGAGAGTTATGCATGATTGCGAGGCAAAATCGCCATTGCGCGGTGGGTCGCAATATGCGCGTATTAATCGGATTGTCAAAGATCGGCGAGCAGAGACGCGCACGGCCGGCAGTTGGCCGAGTGTGGATTTTAGTATATTAGTATACTGGTGTCAAGATTTTGAATTGGTGGCGCCGCTTTGGGGTTTTTCTGGCGTCATGGCTGGCGGTGCGAAAGGAGTCGTGAATCAGGGCGTAGTTTCGGTAACCCGACGGAAGGGCCTTCCCGCATCGGCTCTCGACCCCTTCGACGTTCAGCAAGTCCCGGCTCCATCCTTGCGTGTGCGGTCGACGAAGATTTTGGGAGGTTCTGTTGCCTGCTCGATGTGGCCGATGACGGATGCATCGGTCAGGCAGCGACTGTGCAGTGCGGAAACCAGCTTTTCGGCAGCGTCCGGCGCGACGGCGGCTAGCAGGCCGCCGGAGGTTTGGGCATCGCACAGGATGAGTTGCTCTTCTTTTGTCAGGCCATCGGCGTAGGTAACCCAGTCGGCTAAGAATTTATGGTTCGCATGTGTTCCGCCAGGAGAGATGCCTAACTGTGCGTATTCGCGTGCGGCCTGTAGAACTGGGACGCGGTCGAAATAGACTCGCGCTGAAACTTTGCTGGCGGCAACGATGTTGCGCAAATGGCCGAGCAGGCCGAAGCCGGTAATGTCGGTCAGGGCGTGCGCGCCGTGCCGGCAGATTTCTTCGCCGGCGGTGCGATTGAGCGTGGTCATCACGCGAATGGCGTCGCTAATTGCGCCGAGTTTGTCTTCGCCGTTCTTGGCGGCGGTGGTAATGATTCCTAAGCCTAGTGGCTTGGTCAAAACCAGGACATCACCGGGCTGGGCGCCAGCGTTCGAGAGCACACTCTGGGGTGACACTTTGCCGACGACGGCCAGCCCAAAAATCGGCTCTTCCGCCTTGATGGTGTGGCCGCCGACGATTGCAATTCCCGCCTCTGCGGCTTTTTCGCCAGCCCCGCGCAAGATTTCTATCAGCACTTCGGGTGGCAGTAGCGCATCGGGAAAGCCGACGATACTCAAGGCTGTGATGGGCGTCCCTCCCATCGCATACACATCGCTCAGCGCGTTGGCCGCGGCCACGGCGCCGAAGTCGGAGGGGCTGTCGACGATTGGAGTGAAGAAGTCCGTCGTGAGCACGAGGGCCAAATCGTCTGACAATTTGTAGACGGCTGCATCATCGGCTGTCGCGTTTCCCACAAGTACATTGGGATCGGCAATTTCCGGTAGCGATCCTAATAGCGAAAGCAGATAGCCGGGGGGCTGCTTAGCGGCGCAACCAGCGCGCTTGGCGAATTGGGTTAGGCGAATGGGTTCGGTCATTGCGAGATGGATGCTTAGATCCTCGATGCTAGATGTTATTGGATCAAGTATCTAGCATCCCGCGTTGCGCATCAAGCATCCTTCTATCCGCTGACACTGGGCCAGATGGCGGCTAACATAGTATTGATGTGCGCGGCACCAAATTCCCGGTCGCAGTTTGTGATTTGCCTTGCGGGTCATATCGACCATGGCAAATCGGCGATTGTTCATGCGCTCACGGGAGCGAAAGTTGATCGATTGCCCGAGGAAGGGCGTCGGGGAATCACCATTGAGCTTGGGTTTGCGCATTTTGATGACTCGGGGCAGCGATTTGCACTCATCGATGTGCCAGGGCACGAACGATTCATTCATACGATGGTTGCAGGAGCATCGGGGGTCGATGCGGCGCTGCTCGTGATTGCCGCCGATGATTCCGTCATGCCGCAGACTCGCGAGCATTTGGCGCTGCTGGAGATGCTGGGCGCGCGACATGGAGTAATTGCCATCAGCAAATGCGACCTGGCGGATCGAGAGCAACTGGAAATGGTCGATTTGGAGGTGGCGGAACTTGTCGCACCGACATTTTTAGCTCAGGCGCCGCGTATTAAAGTGTCTGCGCCGTTGGGCATCGGGATCGATGAGCTTCGGGCGGCGATGATCAAGGCTGCACATGCCTCGGCCGTGCGCCCCACGCATGACACGCGGTTTCGGCTGCCGATCGATCGGTCGTTTTCTCCAACCGGCCAAGGCGTCGTTGTCACGGGGACGGTGTGGCGCGGAACGGCGAACGTTGGAGACACGCTCCATTTATTGCCAGAGCAAACGCCCGTACGAATTCGTCGGCTGCAGTCACAAGGAACCGATGTTGAAACCGTTTGGGCGGGACAACGCGCGGCGATTAATCTGGTCGGCGTAAAGGGTTCGGCCATCGAGCGCGGAGATGAACTGGCGACGCCCGGTGCTTTCGAACCAGCGAAACGTCACCTGGCGGAATTGAGAATTCTGCCGGATGGGAGCCGCGGGCTGAAGCATCGGCAGATTGTGCGATTGCAGTTGGGGGCGAATCAGGCGACGTGTCAGATACTCATGGGGCAGCGCAGTGTTGCGCCGGGCGAAAGTGTGTTTGCCGTGCTGCGATGTACGACGCCGGTTGTCGCCGAGTATGGGCAACCTTTTGTAGTGCGGCAGCTTTCTCCCGCGCGAACGATTGGCGGCGGCAAAATCATCGGCCCAGCGCTGCAGCCGACCGATCGACTGACGCGGAGCCTGGCTGCCGCGCCGGGACTGGCCGACGCCGACGCAAAGGTTCGGGTAAAGGCTTATGTCGATCTGCGGCGCGAAGCGAAGTTTGACGAAACCAGCGAATCGTGGATTGGAATTGATCCGGCAAGAATGGAAACGCTGATTCCGCAGCTTGAAAAGCAAAAGGCGATCGTCCGTATCGCGGGGCCGACAGCTTCGTTCGTCACCAGCGATCGATTCGAGCAGCTCAAACAGCTGTTGTTGCGCCGTGTGCAGATCGAACTCGAGCGTCGTCGGCCGGCATCTCGTGTGCCCCTTTCGGCAATTCTTGCCGCCATGAAGCGGTTTGCGAGTCTGGCAGTGCTCGAGGTGCTGCTTGCTCGCCTTAACGCGAATAAGGAACTGGTGGTTACCGAAGGACGCATCGGGTTGCGGAGTGGGCCGGAGCTGACCAACCGGCAACGATTGATCGTCAAAGCGCTTGTCGGAGAAGTTTCCGCAGCCGGTGCAACCCCTCCCACGCTCAAAGAGTTCGCGGAAAAACACGGGATTTTGGTCGGCGATGTCGAGGCGCTCGTGCAAGTGGCCGTAGATGAGGGACAATTAATTCGTGTCTCGCCGCAACTGGTGATGGACCCGGCGGCGCTCGAGACGCTGCGAAAAAGTTTGTCGAGTTATTTTGAAACCTCTGCGACGGCGAAAGTCGGCGAGCTGCGCGAGCAATGGAAAATCACTCGCAAACACGCTGTGCCGATTTTCGAATTTTTCGATCAGCGGCAGATTACCGTGCGCGCGGGAGATAATCGGTCGGCGGGGCCACGGATTTCGGTTCCGGTGGATGAGGCAGAGGGTTCAGGGTTCGGGGTTCAGGGTTCAGGATAGGGTCGCAGCATGAAAGCAGAACATCAGGTGAAGTTGCGGTTGTTGCCGGCGGTAGAGCGAGTGCTCAACCGGCCGGATGTCGTGTCATTTTGCGCACAATTTGGGCGGCCAACGGTGACGGGGTGGGTGCGAGAGATTTTGGCGCGGATGCGTAGCGGCCAAGTGGAGAGTTTGCCTGGGGATGCGGCGGCGATCGAAGAGCAAGTGGTGCGACAAGTGATGGAGGTGGCCGAAGCGGCTGCGTCGCAACGGTTACAAAAAGTGATCAATGGCACGGGGATTGTGATTCATACAAATCTCGGGCGCGCGCCGTTGGCTGCCGCAGCCGTGAAAGCGATGACCGAAGCGGCCGCCTGTACCAATTTGGAAGTCGATTTGGCGACCGGCCATCGCAGCAAGCGCGGCGGAACGGTCGAATTTTTGTGCCAGCAAGTGACCGGCGCGGAAGCGGCGCTGGTTGTCAACAACTGCGCGGCGGCCACGCTGCTGACGCTGCAAACACTGGCTGCTGGTCGTCGAGTCGTGATTTCACGCGGACAACTGATTGAAATCGGCGGCTCGTTTCGCTTGCCCGATGTGTTCCGGCAAGCGGGAGTTGAACTGCACGAAGTGGGCACGACCAATCGCACGCGGCTGGCGGACTACGCGGAAGCGATCGGCCCAGAAACGGCAGCCTTACTCCGAGTGCATCCGAGCAATTACCGAATCGCAGGTTTTTCCGAATCGGTTTCGATCGCCGAGCTTGTCGACTTGGGGAAGCGGCACGGCTTGCCGGT
>CAZIGP010000152.1:0-8484 GCA_964538425.1 uncultured Pirellulales bacterium
TCAGAGGTTCAACAAGGTGAGTCCATCCATGTCGACACGGTCTCCGATTTACTCGCCAATGCACTTTTGAACGAATACATCCCGTTCATGGTGTTGTTGTTTAGCCTCTATACCGTCTGTGGCGGCATTCGCATCGAGGGAGATTTGACGGCCCATCCGCAGACGAATGCAGCATTCATTGCGGTGGGTGGTTTACTCGCTAGCTTAATCGGCACCACGGGTGCCGCGATGCTGCTGATTCGGCCACTGCTAGAAACAAATCGACAGCGTAAATATGTAGCTCATACGGTAGTGATTTTTATTTTTGTTGTTTGCAATTGTGGTGGTTGTTTGCTGCCAATTGGTGATCCGCCGTTGTTCTTAGGTTATCTGCAGGGTGTGCCATTTCTATGGACACTGAAATTGTGGCGAGAATGGTTATTCGTCAATGGTTCGTTATTGGTCATCTATTTTTTGTGGGACTATTTTTATTTTTATCCACACGAAGAAAAACGAGACGTAGTGCGCGACGAAGCCCGTGTGCATCGGCTACGCTTTGGGGGGCTGAAATTAAACGGATTACTACTGGCGGGCGTGATTTTAGCGGTGGCGTTACTCGACCCGAGTAAGGCCTTTCCAGGCACTGATTGGCACCCGTGGTTATATCTGCGCGAGGCAGTGCAATTGAGTCTCGTTGGCATTTCGTTGCTATTGGGCGTGCCTTCGGTGCGCCGGCTGAATCATTTCAATTTTGCGGCGATAATTGAAGTGGCGGCACTATTTTTTGGCATCTTCATTTGCATGCAACCGGCGTTGCAGATTTTGAATGCACGTGGCGCATCGCTGGGCTTGGATAATCCCTACGAGTTCTTCTGGGCCACTGGGACATTATCGTCGTTTCTCGACAACGCGCCGACATATCTGGTGTATTTTGAGACCGCAAACGCGCTAACTCATGAACCAGGACCGGGAATTTTACAATTGCTCAGCGGGCACTTTATCCGTGAAGATTTGCTTGCAGCCATCAGTTTGGGAGCCGTTTTCATGGGGTCGATGACTTACATCGGCAATGGTCCTAATTTTATGGTCAAGGCAATCGCCGAATCGTCGGGTATCAAGATGCCGAGCTTTTTTGGTTACATGATTTATAGTTGTTTGATCTTGCTGCCGCTGCTGGTATTGATGAACGTGTTGTTTTTGTAAAGAGTGTTTTTCAGTATCGTGTTCCGTTACCATTTTTTGATGTTTTGCAGCTTGCGTTGGCAACCGACTACTCACGATTAAGTAAGCATGTCTTATACCCATATCACGACGGCAGCCCAGTTGGCCGCCTTTTGCGACGAACTTTTGCGGGCCAAGGTGATTGGTTTTGACACTGAGTTTGTTTCTGAACACACCTATCGTTCGCAATTGTGTTTAGTCCAGGTTGTTGTAGAAGATCGGCTTACAATCATCGATCCGCTTGCGCCTGGAATCGGCAGCTTGTCTCGATTTTGGGAAGCACTTGCCGAGCCAGGGCATCAAACCGTAGTCCATGCGGGGCGTGAAGAGTTGGTATTTGCGCTCAACACCGTTGGTCGCAGGCCGACCGAGTTGATCGACATTCAGATTGCCGCAGGGCTGGTGGGTGGCGAGTATCCTGCCGGTTATGGATCGCTACTGAATCGGCTGCTGAATAAAACAGCTCAAAAAGGGGAAACTCGCACCGATTGGCGAAAACGTCCGCTGAGTAAGCCGCAATTGGAATATGCACTGGATGATGTTCGCTATTTGTTGCCGTTGCGAGACAAATTGAACGAAAAGCTTGTGAAGCTCGGCCGGTTGTCGTGGTTTGAGGCCGAAATGAAATCCTTTCAGGACGACGTCGAAGCCAGCCTGACTCGTGAACGTTGGCGGCGAGTCTCAGGTATTTCGGGATTGTCACCCAGGTCAATGGCTGTTGTACGAGAGCTTTGGCGGTGGCGCGAAGACGAAGCCCAGCGGCGGGATTTGCCGACGCGCTTTGTACTGCGAGACGACTTAATTGCCGAACTAGCCAAGCGACGGAGTGCCGATCTACGTCAAATTCGCGCTGTGCGCGGCATGGAACGTAACGAGCTGCAGCGCCTGATGCCCAAAATTGTCGAGGCAATCGATTACGCTTTGAAATTGCCTGAAAAAGAGCTGCCTCAAAATGAACGACGCGACGTGCCGAATCAAATCAACGTGTTAGGTCAGTTTCTTTCTACTGCGCTTACGAGTTTGTGCCGTTCCATGTCGCTGGCGCCGTCACTGGTCGGCACCCCTGGCGATGTGCGCGACCTAATTGCCTATCGTTTGGGTTACGGCGACGGTCAACCGCCAATTCTTGCGCAAGGCTGGCGTGCCGGAGTCGTGGGCACCTTGATCGACGATTTACTGGCTGGCAAGCTTAGTATTCGCATCACCGATCCGTTATCGGATCATCCATTGGTGTTCGAACCTACACAGCGATAATTTGCTAGCGATCAGCTTTTCTGCTCGGTTGAATTTGGCTGATTGAAAATTAGGTAGACCAGGGCAAAAAAGTCATAGAGTGCGTGCGCCAGAATTGGTCCAAGCAGATTTCCACTGGTGACCGCCAACCAGCCTAAATAGGCACTGACGATAAACGCCAGCACGGCATAGGTAATCGTCAGCGCGTGAAGTAAGCCAAATACGATGCTAGTTATTACAATACCTGCGATTATTTCTAACCAGCCGATGAGTAGTGGTTGCATCACGCCACGAAATAGCAGTTCTTCACCCAAGCCGGCGATGCCGGAAATCACGGCAAGTTGCCAGAGGCTGCATCTTGCAAATAGTGGAACAAGCGTTTGATCAACAACTTTGTTAAGTCGAGCCAAAGGGCCTTGCCGCATGCGTCGAAGCACGAGCAACGACAGCATCATGGGAACGGCGGCTACGATTCCCTCCACGACACCTTCCCATCGCCATTCGATACGTCTCCATGGCGGCACTTCCATTAATATGCCGGCCAAGCATGCAATTATTGCCAAGCCGCCTTCAAAAAGTAGCGCGAGGCGGAAAATCCTTGGTGTTGGATTGATGTAAGAATGCTGCTCGTTTTCAGTTGCATTACTCATCCTGTATTCCATCCGCCGAACCACGAGTTTTTGAACTCTCGGTAGCTGACAAGCGTTTGTACGTTCCTGTTTGCCAGCGCACAATGTCGCTTTTGTAGAATGGTGAGAAACGACTTTCGCTTGGACCGCCCGGCAAATTGGTCCAAGCTTCATCCGTTCCCATGTCGGTCACAAAATGATAGGACGGCGCGAAAGAGGTTTGCCGCTTGGCGGTTACGAGCAAATGGCCTTGGAAGGGCGTGGCGTGACAGCCCGGCATGGGTAATTCACGAGTATGAAAGCCAAGATAACGGCCGACGCGCTCGTTAGCGAAGAAGCGGTTCACGAAATGGAATGCATTGTATTCTCCCCAGGGTTCATCTGGTTCTTTGGCGAGCTTTTCTGCCGCGCTGGCGATCATTTCTCCTTTGTCACGTTCGCTCCACCAGCGAGAATGATCTTGTTTCAATAAGCGGTCGATCCGCGTGAGCACCATCATGGAAAAACCGAAGCGAGAGGACAGATAAAGGATCCGCCGCCAACCGATGCCGCCACCTTCACGATTTGGCGCTTCGCCAAAAATCTCCAGTAGTACATTACGATAGAGCTTGGTGAACAATGTTGCCTCAAAGCTGCCGGGATGATAACTACAATTCCATTCGCTAAGCCGTTTTTTCATCGGCCCATCTGGCAGATACGGCAGGAAAATAGGTATCAAATCGCGTGCCTGCGTGCTGATGACGTCGTATTGCAGTTCTTGCATTTCGGTAAGCGTGGCCTGAGGAAGTTCACGTAGCCGTTCCATAATGCGCCGTTTACGGTAATCGGGCACCGGCTGCGTGACAAACATCGGGCCGCCAGGCGGATTGATATTTTCGTTGGCCGTGGCAATGAAGCCTTCCGGTGGATCATAGATTCTAGGCAACAAGTAGTGGTCGATCCGACCCCGCCAATGATTCGCTTCGTCCCAAGCAGGCACAGGAATGAGGCCGCTATTGGCTGGATTACGCTTAGGAAACCAGCCGCCTCCTTGCATGCCGATGTGTCCTTCGCGGTCTGCAAACAACCAGCACAACGTTGGATGGGGACACTCGCGGACCAAATCCATACCGTCTTGTGCCGTCCGGCAAGCGGTCACATCGAGCCAAGTGCTCATCGAACGGGATCCACCTGCGGCGTGGCCGATCCAACTTACCGACAAATAATATCCGGCTCCTGCACTACCAGGATCGATTTCCAGTGTGCCTTGCGGATTGTGAAAGACGCGCATCGTTTCTTGCGCTGCAGACTTGCGCTGGATAACTTCCGATCGCAATTCAAAATCGCGCCATTCTTGGCCGCGGCGATATTGCCAACCGGTTGCACCCCCTGGGCGACAATCTTCGATAAAGAAATCGATCGTGTCGCCTTTCATGTAGGTTACGCCCCAAGATAAATCGTGCGTGCGGCCGATGCCAAACAGCGGGCAACCAGGCAAGGTTGCTCCCATTACGTATTTACCTTCCCAGTGCAGTACGGCTTCGTACCAAATGGCCGGCAAACGGTTCACTTCCAAATGTGGGTCGGCTGAAAGCAGTGCATGACCACTGGCACTGCGCTTTGGGGAAACAACCCAGGCGTTGCTGCCGGCTAAGCGTGGCAAGTCGGTAATTAGTTCGATGGCGTTGTCAGATAGCTGGCTGGAAATGCGAACCCGTCGCAGCAATTCGAGATTGACGTTATCGAGTAGCGGGTAGAACAGCTCACGGATGCGCGTATCGTCAATGCCCGTTTGAATCAGTTCGATCAACAACCGTTCGTTTTGTTGCTGGCCAACGGCCAAGCCGCCGTAACTCAGCAGATTGCCAATCAGCAGCACGGCCTGTTGATTCCAAGGCGTAGGGTGAAAGCCCGTGGCGAACATGGGCAGTGAACGGCCAGATTCGCGCAAGCCATCGTTTACACCTTCGCAATAGGCCGTTATGTCGCCAAACGTGTCGTCATTCATGAGCCGCACTTCGTCATCGAGCCGCAAATGCAAACCCGCGCGGCGGAAGAAGCGATCGGTCTCCAATAACTCGGGTTTATCAGCGATCAATTCGGAAGAGCGACCGCTGGCTAGCGCGCGAGCAAATAACAATTGCGTAGGCCGATCGATGGCGTGTAAATACCCCAGGCCATAAAGTGCCGCCCGCCAGGATCCCGCCGAAATATGCGGCACACCATGC
Organism: uncultured Pirellulales bacterium; assembly: GCA_964538425.1. GTDB lineage: Bacteria > Planctomycetota > Planctomycetia > Pirellulales > JADZDJ01 > JADZDJ01. The sequence continues at coordinate 5,270 of CAZIGP010000152.1, forward strand.
TCATCGCGAAAAGCCTCTAGGCGTCGACGAGCATATTTGAGTGGCAGGCGTTGCATCGTACAGAATGTCTGGTTGTCGATACGTGGTCGGTACGTGGTCGGTAGAAATGGTTTTCCTAAAACTAACTTCGTCGATTACGGTGTGAAAAGATGCGGAGAGCGTCAATATTAATGATTATTCCGCCTGAACTGGCCACAGTGTGTCGTTTTGCTGCAAGGATACCTTTAATCAAGGTTTTACCGCCGAAAGAATTTCGAGAATTTCACGTTGTGAAGCGGCGCCAATAAGTTGCTCTCGCATGGATTCGTCTCGAGCGATCCTCGCTAGCTGTGCCAAAAGCGACAGATGAATATCGAGCTGCTCCTCAGGCGTCACAAGCAGGAATACCAATCTGACGGGCTCGCTTGCTTCTGACGAGAACAGAATGCCCGAGGTAGACCGACCGAATACCACCAGCGGCACTGCTAAATGGGGGCAGCGCGTATGGGGGAATGCCACACCACAGCCCAAGTCGCTCGATAGTTCCAACTCGCGCGCAATCGCCAGCTCGGCCACCATCGCATCCGGCGGCAACCGATCGACAGGTATCGCAGTCGCCAGTTCTTTAATGACTTCTTCGCGGTCGTTACCAGAAAGTTCCAACAAGATATTGCCGGTTTCCAGAGCATCGCGCAGCGAAACTAAAGCCGCATGGGGGTATTCGTCTTCGATCAGTCCTACGACTTGTTCCAGAATATCTTCCAGCGTGATTAATCCAACAGGAACGCCAGCATCTTCGACAAGACAAATGGCGGCGGCTTCGCTTTGCATGTCGAGCAAGGTCGATTCGACGTCGTGATTAGGTTCCACCGAGCGCAACGGACGCACTAGGCGAGTCCAATCGTCGGTCGAGTGAGCATCGGCAATCAAATCTTTCGCGAGCAAATATCCGATGACGCGCCCTGTGTGTGGATCGACTACGGGCCAGCGTGAAAATCGATGTTCAGCGATCTGATGCATGACATCGGATCGATTGGTCAGCGTAGACAATCGGCGGACTCGCGACCATGGAACCATAATACTGCGAACTCGCTGCGAGCGAATATTCGACATGTTTTCGAGAATCAACTGTAACCGCAGGTCGCGCAACTTCCGTTCGACGTCGTCCCGATTCGCACCGGTATCGGAAAGCACGAGTCGTGCCAAGGCTACCGCAGCTTCGGCCTCCTCGAACACGGCGGCCGAGGCACCGGCTTTTTCCAGGTCGTCTCGTTCACGCAGATAATGAGCGCGGACGAAAATTTTTGCTTTCGAGTTCAGATTACGTGCCGCGGTGACTACAGCAATCCGCGCTGCGGAATGTGGCATCGTCAACACAAGATGTGAAGCGTGCTCCATGCCGGCTTGTTCAAGGACTGCTTCGCGCGTCGCGTCACCGAAGACCGCTAATTGACCGTTGGCACTCAGTTCTGAGATGGTATCCATGTTGGTATCGATGACCACCGTTGCCATTCCCGCCTCACTGAGTAATCGATGCACGGAACGCCCGACTGGACCAAATCCCACAACGACAGCAAGTTTTTTTTCGTCGTCGTGGCTCTGCTCGATTTGGGTTTCGATGTCTTGATTGAATTTTCGCGCCCGATTTTCGGCGCGGCCATTAAGCAATGCCCAGAGGAACGGCCGCCGGCTTATCGCTGCTTCGAACTTTGGCAGAGCGCGAAAAAGAAGCGGGTTGAGCGTGATCGAAATAATTGCCGCCGCGACGATGGCATTGTGGCCGGAATCAGGCATCAAACCATGATCGCCGGCCAAATCAGACAGGATAAACGAAAATTCGCCGATCTGGGCTAAGCCAATTGCCACCGTGAGCGCAGTACGAGCAGAGCGTCCGAGCAATGCAACGATGAGCAAAGCCGCCAGCGGTTTGGCGATCAAAATAATGCCAAGGGCTGCCGCGATCATCAACGGTTCTTGAAGAATGAATTCTGGATCGAAGATCATACCGACTGAAACGAAAAAAAGTACGGCAAACGCGTCTCGCATCGGTAACGCATCAGCCGCTACTTGGGCACTAACTGGAGATTGAGCCACCACCATGCCAGCCAAGAACGCCCCTAGCGCCATGGATGCACCGAATAGTCTGTAGGACGCAGCCGCCATGGCGATCGAAAACACCAGCACGGTGAGCGTGAACAACTCTCGCGACCGCAAGCGTGCCACCTGCACTAAAACCCACGGAATAACCCGTGCGCCAACAACAAGCAAAATGGCAACGAGTACGCCGAGTTTTGCCAGCGCGATCGCTAATTGTGGAGCCAATCCCATCGCGGGTTCTTCGGCCGGCGTTCCAACCTTGCCGCCTAGCACGGGGATCAACACGAGCACGACAACCGTGAAAATGTCTTCGACCAGCAGCCACCCGACCGCGACGTGCCCCGCGGACGAACCCAAAGCATCGGCATCCATTAAGACACGCATCAGCACGACTGTGCTGGCCACCGACATGGCTAGTCCGACAACGGTTCCGGTCGCTAGCGAAAACCCAAATGCCGAAAATACAACGACTCCTAGCAACGTCGCCACAAGGCTTTGACCGATGGCCCCGGGAATAGCCACCGACTTCACGGCCAGCAAATCTTTCAGGTGAAAGTGCAATCCAACGCCGAACATTAAGAGAATGACCCCCACCTCGGCCAACTGGTTGGCGATGTCGAGGTCCCCTTCAAATCCCGGCGTGTAGGGACCGATGGCAACCCCGGCGAGCAGATAACCGACAATGGGCGACAGCCCCAAACGCTGTGTCAGAAGCCCCAACAGCCATGCTGCGGTGAAGCCAAGTGCGATCGTCGTAATGAGCGGAAGATCGTGGTCCATCGAAGTCGCGGTTGGCGTAACATGGCAGCAATTTTTGAACAGCGACCAGCAATCGGCGCTGAAATCGCATGATAACGGGCATTGCCGGGTAAATGCAGGGGCAAAATGCGGTCAACAAGAATGACCACTCAGATCACGTGCAGGTTCGCAGAGTTGCAGCCTTTGATTTTCAGCTTTCCGAATTCCTGTTTCGTGTTAACTTCAAATCCCACTTATTTTAAATCCACTGTCCAGTAGGCGTTATCGACAAACGTTTTCCAACTTTCGTACTTGGGGTTGTCGAGCTTTACCGACAAGAGCGGGCTGCGTTTGGGCTTAGCGGGATGACGGATCAACTTCATATGAGCTTCGGTCGGTGT
>CAZIGP010000153.1:0-5362 GCA_964538425.1 uncultured Pirellulales bacterium
GTGTGATGCATACCAAACCTGCTACTGCACCAGAAGATGCACCGAGCACACTCGGCTTGCCTCGAAACAGCCATTCCATGCCTGCCCATGCTAAGGCGCCAGCGGCTGCTGAAAAATGTGTTGCCGTAAAGGCGCTGGCTGCGATTCCATCAGCAGCTAGTGAACTTCCCGCATTAAAGCCAAACCAGCCAACCCACAACATTCCCGCGCCGAGAACTGTGTAGGTGAGATTGTGTGGCGGCATTGGCTCGTGACCGTATCCTAAGCGTTTACCGATTAGCAAGGCACAAATCAACGCCGAAACACCAGAACTAATATGTACCACGGTGCCGCCAGCAAAATCTAATGCACCACCAGCAAAAATGCCCGTGGCGTGTGGGCTGTTGTAGGTGAATACACCACCACCCCAGACCCAATGGCACAAAGGAATGTAAACCAGAGTCCCCCACAAAATAGAGAATACTACCATGCTGCTGAATTTCATACGTTCCGCAAACGCCCCGCAGATCAGCGCTGGAGTGATAATAAAGAACATGCCCTGGAAGGCCATATGGGTCAGCCAAGGGACGTTATAAACAGGGTGGGTTGGAATGACGGATTTCCCATCTTTCCATACAGCCTCGACTCCTTTCATCAGGAGGTGATCGCCGTTGCCGATCCATGCTTCGCTACCCCCAAATGCAAGCGAATATCCATAGAGTGCCCAGATGATCGTCATCAATCCCATGAGGAAAATGCACTGCATCATGACGCCTAGCACATTCTTTTTACGAACCAAACCGCCATAAAACATTGCCAAACCGGGCACAGTCATAAATAGCACTAATGCGCACGAGGTTAGCATCCAAGCATTGTCGGCGCGGTCGATGGGTCTCAATGTCGGATCGGCTGCTGGTGCATCGCCCGCAGCCGGTGTCGTAGTGGGCGGTGTAGACTCACCCTCTTGTGCTAATGTAGTACTACACCAAATTGCGGTAAGGCTGATAAAGGCCGCCGCCCAAGCTATTCGTATCCGCCTGACTAACATGAACGTCTCCTCAAAAAAGGGTTAAAACGGGACCATTGTAAATTGCTGTTAACGACATGCCTATCCATGGCTTCTAAGAATATGTTGCGGACAAACCGCATTCGTTACCAAGGAATAAAATAGAAATTTCTTGTAAAGCCACGTGCAAAACAAAAAGGGTGATGCGATTGTTGCAAAATCACATCACCCTTCAAAAACAATCACTGCCAAACCACGAACTAAACCCGTGGAGTCGTCACCATTTGGAAGCCATGGTAGCACTCATTGCCATGTTCACCATGATCGAGGCCATCGTGCTCTTCTGCTTCGCCAACACGAATACCTACGGTTGCTTTGAGGATAATCCAAGCAACTAATGCAGTGACGAACACATAGATGGCACAGGCACCAATTCCAGTGAGTTGCGTCATCAATTGTTCGGCCGACCCACCTTCGGTAAACAATCCTGGTTTTGCAGCCGGATTTCCAGCACGGGGGAGCCTATCTGCCGTGGCAAAAAGACCAACGCAAAGTGTACCGAAAACACCGTTAAGCAAGTGGACGCTTGTGGCTCCCACAGGGTCGTCAATCTTAATGCGATCAAAAAATAGGACACCGAGAACAACAAACACTCCGCCGATACCACCGATGAGAACCGATACTCCGGCAGAGACGAAAGCACATGGTGCGGTAATTGCCACTAGTCCGGCAAGACATCCGTTAAGGGTCATGCCCAGGTCTGGTTTTCCAAGCAAAATCCAAGCGGTTACTGTGGCGGTTAGGGTCCCCGCCGCAGCAGCCAAGTTAGTTGTCACTGCGATTTCCGCAATGGCACCAGGATCGGCTGCCATAGTGCTTCCTGGGTTGAATCCGAACCATCCAAACCACAATACAAAGCACCCAATTGTGGCAAGAGACAGGTTGTGACCAGGTATGGCATTAACTTTTCCTTCCTTATATTTTCCGATGCGAGGTCCCAGCACCAAAATTCCGGCAAGTGCCGCCCAACCTCCAATAGAATGGACTTGTGTCGAGCCTGCGAAATCCAAAAAGCCTTTTTGCTGCAGCCATCCGCCCCCCCATACCCAATGTCCAACGACGGGATAGATCACCATCGCCATGATAAAGCTAAATAAAATAAACGAATGATATTTAATGCGTTCCGCAACAGCTCCCGAAACAATGGTTGCTGCCGTACCAGCAAAAACGAGTTGAAAGAAAAATTTGGCCCAAAGCGGAACGCCCGTCCAATTTAATGCGCCATAATCTCCTTTATAGGCTTCGAGTGTTGCAGGACTGTTATCAGCACCGCTGACCATCCACATGCCTTGAGTTCCCACATAGTCGTTGCCTCCACCGAACATCAGGCCCCAACCCAATAACCAAAAGCCAATTGATGCAACGGCAAAAACAATAAAATTTTTAGACAAAATGTTGACAGCGTTCTTTGAGCGGCAAAACCCAGCTTCAACGCAAGCAAAACCGAGATTCATAAAGAAAACTAAGAAGCCGGTGAGCATGACCCACAACGTATCAGCAGCGACTTTAAGATCACCTACCGTGGGACCAGAAGGTGCTGCTGGGGAGGCTGAGGAATCCGGTGCAGGAGGATCTTGCGCCCATGCTACACTCGACCAAAATAGCGCACCGCTCACCGCGAGGGCAGCGCAAACCATCACCATCCGCCTGAGATACATAACGTACTCCTCGACGTAAGAAGGAATGAAAAAAGGGTTCGCCCACGGAATCACAAAAAAAGGAGATTTGTGCCGTTTACTTTTTTTGCGCCCGTTAAACGCAATCGCCATGCCGCAATGACAGCATTGCAGGCGAGAGCCTCGTTTATCGATGCGGACGTTAGCGCAAACGATTTGTTAGAAACAAGTTCGGAATCAACGCAAGGCCATATCAATGCCCATCCAAAGACGTTCTTTGCCTGCGAGGATGGTTGAGGCAGGCTAAGACTTTAAGTCCAGGTTGCCCAAAAAAGTGGCAGGGCAGAACGAACTGGAAAATTCCTTGGAGAAAGCTATGGATTCGATTTTTACGAACATTACTCTCCCAGATATGCATCCTTTACCCGCTGATCATTCAGCAAATCGGCGGCTGCCGCGGCCATGGTGATAACGCCTGTTTCCATGACATAGCCACGGTGGGCTAGTTTAAGAGCCATGCGGGCATTTTGTTCTACGAGCAATACCGACATGCCTTCTTGATTGAGTTGTCGGACGACATCAAAGATTTTTGCCACGATCAGCGGAGCTAAGCCAAGCGAAGGTTCGTCGAGCAGCAATAGTTTCGGCCGAGACATTAAAGCTCGCGCCACGGCCAACATTTGTTGTTCTCCGCCTGAAAGCGTGCCGCCAGCCTGCTTTGAGCGTTGTTTGAGAATGGGAAACAAGCTGTAAGAACGCTCTAAATCGCGTTGAATGCCATCATGGTCTTTGCGGGTAATCGCTCCGAGTTGCAAATTTTCGAGCACCGTAAGCCGGGGAAAAATTTTGCGACCTTCTGGTGACTGGCTCAAACCCAATCGAACAATTTCATGCGCTGGTGTACGGTGAATATCTTGCCCATCGAACGATACGCTACCAGAGCGCAACCGGTTGCAACCCGAAATACACATCAGCGTGGTTGTCTTACCAGCGCCGTTTGCACCAATAATTGTCACAATCTCCCCAGCACGAACTTCCAACGAAACATCTTTAAGGACTTCAATGGCCCCGTAGCCAGCGTATGCGTTGTTAATGGAAAGCAGAGCAGTCATGTTAAGCTGTTAGCTGTCAGCCTAGCTCTTTGTTGAGCTAATAGCTAATTGCATTTAACCGCCTTCCTCCTTGCCTAAATATGCTTCAATTACTTTCGGATTCGATCGCACTTCTTGCGGTGTGCCTTCAGCAATCTTTTTACCATACTCCAGCACTACAATTCGGTCGGAAATACCCATGACCAAGTTCATGTGATGTTCGATTAGGAGCACAGTAACTCCCAAATCACGAATTCGGCGAATGAGAAAGATTAAATCGCCGGTTTCCGTGGGGTTCATGCCAGCCGCAGGCTCGTCGAGCAGCAATAGTTTTGGTTGCGTCGCCAGTGCCCGCGCAATCTCTAAGCGCCGTTGGTCGCCGTAGGCCAGCGAACTGGCCAATACATTGGATTTACTTTCCAAGCCGACAAATCGCAAAGATTCCAGCGCCAACTGGTGCATTTGTCGTTCTTCACGGCGTAAGCCAGGAGTGCGCAGCGCCATCCGTAAAGGGTTGCGGCTTTGACGACGGTCCAATCCGATTAATACATTTTCTAACACCGTCATATCAGCAAACAGACGGATGTTTTGAAATGTACGTGCGATGCCAGCGAGCGCAATCACATCAGGCGTTCGCCGCGCTCGGCTCCATATCACCACGGCACCAATTGCGCCGAGAGCAAAACCACCAAAAAGTGCGATCCATGCCGTGAGCCTTTGGGATGCTTGGTCGGCACGAACTTTTTTCATCGCTTCTACGGCCCTTACTGCGGTTGATTCAGATCGATATTTTGCCAGAGATGTTTTTCCATCGGCCGCGAGGATTGCCCAATCTTTATCTTGCTGAATTGCAGCAATGCCGCTTGGCGAATCAAGCAAGGTACGAATCTGATCGCGAAGCTGTTCGACTGCTTCGCGCGATGACTGATTGGCGGACGGACCTAGGAGAGACTCGCCGCTGCGGGTGACTACGGTCCAGTGGCTTCTTACTCTCTCGACAGCCAATCGACCGTCCAAATAAGACCAGAAATCACTCCAAGCTTCCGCGGTGTCAAATTTTTTGGTGCTGTAATCGTAGTTGCGAATAATTGTTGCACGCCAAAGTTGATCGACGTTCACACAAAATGCAACCGCCGTGAGTGCCGTGAGGATTCCCGCCACCGCCGCCAGCACAAACGGACGCCAATTGACCTGCCGGCGTAACGGTCGTCCATCAAAGCAAATCTCTCCTTCTGTCGGCTCATAGATGCCGGTGATGACATTAAAAACTGTTGTTTTTCCTGCGCCGTTTGGCCCAATCACTGAAAAAATCTGCCCGCGCTCGATGTGGAGCTCGACTCCATCCACAGCGGTAAGGCCGCCGAAACGCATCGTCAGTTTTTGAACGTCGAGTAAGGCCATTGGCTGGAGCGAAAAGTGACCGGGTTACATATTTGCGACTGGTAAACAATCGTTAGAAAGTTTTGGGGCAACCACTTTATTTTGCTGACTCTTGATGATGCAACTCATGCTGAATCCGAGACGACGGCAACAAGCCTTCCGGACGAAATCGCATCATCGCGACGAGTGCCAAGCCAAAAATCATTAATTTCCAATTATTGAAAGTCAGT
>CAZIGP010000153.1:5381-8402 GCA_964538425.1 uncultured Pirellulales bacterium
AATCGACGGCGTTATCGCGGATACCGGAGTCTTGAATCCACAAATCAATTTCTGGCGAAAGGATATTGTCGAATCCGATCACTAAAAATACTCCCACCAACGTGCCACGAAGACTCCCCAAGCCACCCAGGATGACGCAGCAAAGCATAATGATGGAACGATTGAAATCGTAAGCATTCGGGTCCGATGTGGTGGTCAGTTTGGTGGCATACAAGCAACCCGCCAGGCCCGCCAGCCCTGCACTTACCGCAAAAGCGGCCAGTTTTGCGCGCGGCGCGTTGATGCCCATGCAAGTGGCCGCCAATTGATCTTCACGAATTGCGATCCATGTTCGACCGAGACGGGAATTTTCCAAGTTCCGAAGCAACACTACGACAACCGCCAAAATGAACAGCGCCAGGTAAAAAAATAGTCGGTAGTCGACATCCCACTGGTTTTTGACGCCAAAAAAGCCAACGACGCTCGCCAACCACTCAGGCATTTGGGGCGGTGGAATAGGATTTAGACTTTTTGTGCCTTTGGTGATTTCTTCGAGATTGCGAAGCGTTACCTTGATAACTTCACCAAAGCCGAGGGTGACAATTGCCAAGTAATCCCCACGTAGCCGTAGAGTGGGTGCTCCAAGCACAATGCCAAGCAGTGCAGCGCCAACTGTAGACATCAGCAGCGCTATCGAGAAACCAACCTGAAACGGATACGAACCTACCGTCAGAATTCCGGTGATATAAACACCGATGCCAAAAAAGGCAGCAATACCCAATTGCAACAAGCCTGTGTAACCGACAGCGACATTCAACCCCAAGCCTAAAATGCAAAAGATAAACAACGTTGTGAGTTGATCGCCAAAATTGTTACCCCATGTGGCATCGACGGGCAGCACTTTTTGCACCAGCAAGCAAAACACTGGATAAAATACCAGCGCCAAGCCAACTAGGACTTCCCAGCGCAAAATAATTTTTTTCGAGCGTGGCATCATACTTTCTCGCGAGTTCGTTCACCTAGTAGACCGGACGGACGGAACACAAGGATCACAATCAAGATGCCGAAAATAATCGCCGTAGCCCAACGCGCACCAACATAGGCTGCGCCTAACGAGCGTACCAAACCGATCACAAATCCGCCGAGCACTGCGCCCGGAATGTTGCCAATACCGCCGAGCACTGCGGCGGTGAAAGCATACAAGCCGTTGATGTAGCCAATCTGAAAACCGATAGTACTGATGTAAAATGCGTAAATGACTGAGGCAAAACCGGCTAGCGTGCCGCCGATGACAAACGTTCTACCAATGGTGCGTTCGACATTAATGCCCATCAATTGCGCGGCTGTCGGATTTTGTGCCACAGCGCGCATCGACTTGCCCAGCCGGGTGTACTTTACTAACAGTGTCAGCGCAAGCATGATTGGTAGCACTGTCAACGTGAGCAATAGGTCTTTGTTGGTAAACTCAAGCGAATCGCTGGCCAAAAAATCTTTTTGAGGCAGCAAACTTGGCACACTCAAGTCGGCTGGTCCTTTCCATAGCAAGCCAATGTTCTGAAAGATAAACGACACGCCAATGGCCGATACCAATGCAGCAAGCTTTGGTGCACGGCGCAGCGGCTTGTATACAAAGCGGTCGACTGCCAGATTGAGCGCGCCACAAAAAATTGCCGTGATCAGCAGAATCGCCAAAAGGCCGATAATAATCGCGCTGCCGGAAGCGTCTGCGCCTTCTAACCCGAAGGCTCCGATCAGCGTAAGCGTGAGAAATGTGCCCAGCATGAACAAGTCGCCGTGAGCAAAATTAATAAGGCCGATGATGCCATAGACCATCGTGTATCCCAACGCGATCAGCGCAATCAGCGCGCCATACGTTAATCCATTGATACACTGCTGCAAGAAGAATGTATGCCACTCAGACGTCGATTCAGCGGCGGCCAAGAGTGGAAGCATATTGATGTGCGGCGAAAAGCCTGCAGTGCCTGATGAATGCTTTTTACTAGCTGAACTTCCAGAAAGGCTTCATTTACTTGATTGATTCTCCAAGTATGCGGTCAAATTTAAACTCGCCATCTGTGACAATGCTACCACTGAGTTGACTAGCGGTAGTATCCCCATTTTTGTCGAACGACCATTTTCCTAGCGAGCCGTCGAAATCTTTGATCGCAAATGCCGCATTGAGAATTGCGGTGCGGTCCTTAACGCCGGCTTGGCGAATTGCTTCGAGCGCTACATTGGCTGCTTCGTAGCCGTAAATGGCATACGCCTCAGGTATGCTGCCATATTTAGCTTGATATTTTTCTACAAATTCTTTCCCTTTGCCAACCTGATTTTTTGGTGGTAAACCACCAAACGTTGCGTACACACGGCTGTTGGCGTTTTTTGATCCTGCTGCCTCGATAAAGGCGTTTTCATAGCAGCCGTCTGGCACCATCATTTTGCAATTCAAACCTGCTGCAACCATATCTTTGCAAAGTTGACCACCTTTGGTTTGCGTCGTTCCACCAAAATAGATGAGATCTGGATTGGCGGCTTTAATTTTAGTCATGAGTGGTTTGAAGTCTTGCTCCTTTTCGTCGATACTGTCGTGGCCTAATACTTCGATTTCCAAGTCTCCGCAGGTATCTTCAAAAATATCGGCGAGGCCTTTGCCGTAAACTTGATTGTCATCGAGGATGTAAACGCGTTTTGCGCCTATGTCGTTGGCCCACTGTGCGCCGTATTTGCCTTGTAAATCATCAGCCGGCACGACGCGAGTAAAATTTGGTTTTCCAGTAGGCCGATAAACATCGGGTTCTCCGGGTTCACCCAAACCGGGCTTCGTGAGGCCAACCCCCGTTACCGCAGGACTAATCATAAGGAGGCCGGCCTTGTTTAAAATTGGCATCGACGTTTTGGCTGCTCCCGAGTTATACGGACCGATATAAACCATCACGTCGGGATCGTTGGCCGCTTCTCGAGCATTAGCGGCTTCGCGTTCACCGGTCCATTGGCCTGCTGCAGCGCTGGCGTCGTCGAGATCGGAGTATTCGATCTTGAAAT
>CAZIGP010000154.1:0-8339 GCA_964538425.1 uncultured Pirellulales bacterium
ACCTCCAGGTCCTGCGCCGCAGGCCCGACGCTTTGGGCGACCCTGATTTCGAGCCGTGGCGCAGGTTCGACGTCGGGCGTTATCCGGTCGAGCTCACCTCGGCGGACCTCGATCGCGACGGCATCGCCGACCTCGTGGTCGCGAACGGTGACGGCGGCGGAAGCGTGGCGCCATGCCCCGTGAACGTGCGGTGCGGGCCGGCGCTCAGGGCATTGGCTTTGCCATCCCGGTCGATAAAGCGATGGCGGTGGCGGCAAAGCTAATTAGCACCGAGCGTGTGGAACAAAAATGGCACGGCGTGAAGCTCAGCGATATTCCAGGTCGCAAGGATGGCGCAGTCGTGACGTCGATCGAAGCAGATAGCCCCGCGTCAAAATCAGGATTAAAACCCGGCGATGTCATTACGGCCGTGGCCAATCAACCTGTGACTCGCTCGGTCGATTTTGAGCGTGCCTTGCTCGGTCGCGACATTGGCAAAGAACTTGATGTGACCGTGCGGCGCAACAATTCGCCAGTGAAAACCAGTCTCGAATTAGCTGCCATGCCGCAGCAAACGGTTGCGCCGGGTGATGAAACTTGGGAGTTATTGGGCCTTAAACTGCAGGCAATTTCGACGCAGCAGTTCAAGCAATATCAGTCGCGCTATCGTGGTGGGCTATCCGTGAGCGCTGTGCGTCCCGATGGTCCCGCCGCCAAGCAAGGTATTCGCCGCGGAGATGTGCTTGTTGGTATGCACATCTGGGAAACAATTACGGCTGAGAACGTCGATTACATTTTGCATCGTCCCGACTTCGACGAATTCGAACCCATCAAGTTCTATATTCTGCGAGGCAATGATACTCTCTACGGTCACTTGCCGGTTTCTGTCCGACGTTAAAGGAGTCAGGGTAATGTCTTTGACGAGTGGTTGAGTCTAGGGAACACGGGTAAACACAGATCAGATTGGATGAAAAAAGTGATTGCTTTTCTACCAAGGGGAAAATGTTGAATGGTGGAAAACCTCGATCTCTTTTTCTTAAAAAATCCTTTGTATCCGTGCTCATCTGTGTTTATCTGATTTCATCTGTGTTCTCTAGATTCGCCCTTGATCAGCAGTTTCTTTCTATGTTTCCGCGTCTCTGTGGTGAAAATGCGCGTTAGCAACACTAAGTTCCCCGTGTAAATCCAAACCACTCGATGTGTTTGCGGGGGCAAAAGTGAAATTTGTGGCTGCGGCAATATGGTTCCAACCACTCTGCCGAACGGCTTAAGGTCTCTAGATTCGTTCCTTGCGGCATCAGCATCACACGAGATCGATCAATTTCAGGGAATTCCTCCAGCCACGTTTCAACTTCTTGGCAATCGCGCGGCGAATCAACGACGAATTTGAATTGATACGGGTGCTCTGCTACCAATTGGCGAATTACTTCAGGCACATGCCGTGATTGTTCATGCCGCTCGTGCCATCTAGCATCTTGTTCGGCGTGGGGAGTCGAACTTGCCAGCTTAGGGCTGATCGACATCAGATCGCACTCGATAGGCAAATACAACGTGCCTGCGGTCTCGATCGTGATATGTAAACCTCGATTGCGCAAAGCCGCCGCGAGCGGCACGAGTTCGGCAAATAACATCGGCTCGCCACCTGTCAACACAACATGTCCACAGCTTTCTTTTCCCTGCGAGAGGCGGCCGAGGTGAGGGAATTCTTCTGAATGCAAGCGTTGATCGACCTGTTGAAGAATTTCCTCGAGCGACAGATCCTCCCCTTCGGGTTCCCAGGAAGTGTATGGAGTATCACAAAACCAGCACCGCAAATTACAACCGCTGGTGCGTACAAACACACTGGGCGTTCCGGTGAGAAAGCCTTCACCTTGGAGGGAGCGAAATATTTCAGCAATACGCATGGGAAACAATGGATCCGCGGTCTGGTTGTCTTGTACCTAGTCATTTCAATGAATGACTGGTCGAAATTCGAGGCGATTACGACCAAACCACCACTAAACTCGCCGATGATGGGACATCTTTCTTCTATTCTCCCATCAACCCAAACGATTGACGAGACCCAAGATTTCCCCGAAACTGCTAGTGTCCTTTTCTAAGCGGTGGCTTCCGCTTTTCAATTACAAAGGCGCTACCATGTCTACCATTCTCATTGTTGACGACTCGGCCGTCGATCGTCGTTTGGCTGGCGGCATTTTAGAAAAGTCCACGGGACTTTCGGTGGAATATGCAACCAACGGTGTTGAAGGATTATTGAAAATCGCCCAAGTGCATCCCGACATGGTGCTCACCGATATGCAAATGCCCGAGATGGATGGTCTCGATCTCGTGGGCAAAATTCGCGAGCGTTTTCCACTGGTGCCTGTTGTGCTCATGACAGGGCACGGTAGCGAAGACCTGGCCGTCCAAGCTCTGGCGCGTGGAGCCGCCAGTTATGTCCCTAAATCGAAACTGGTGGAGGAATTGCCGGAGGTGGTGTCATCGGTACTGGCCGTGTCAAAAGCCGATCGACGCAACGAACGGCTGGGCGGATGTTTAAAAAGCACCAATAGCGAATTTGTATTGGAAAATGATACGTCGCTGGTTTACCCACTCGTTGACCACTGCCAGCAACTCATAACGCGCATGAAACTTTGTGACGAAACAGACCGCATTCGCGTAGGCGTTGCGCTGGAAGAAGCACTGCTGAATGCCCTTTATCACGGCAACTTGGAACTTGATTGTGAATCGCTCCGGGAAGCGCGCAGCGGGATGATGAATGGCGTTAATGACAATCTCATTAACAAGCGCCGTGTCACCGCGCCGTACGCACAGCGACAGATCCGCGTAAAAATTTCGGTGACGACCGACGAAGCACGGTTTTCCATCCGCGATGAAGGCCCGGGATTCAACCCTGCCGAAGTGCCCGACTGTACCGAGCCAGAAAATCTCGAACGCGATTGCGGTCGCGGCCTGTTGCTGATGCGCACCTTTATGGACGAGGTGATCTACAACCCCGAAGGCAACGAAGTGACTTTGATAAAGCGGAAGGCAAAGAGCTAGATGCTGGATACTAGATGCTAGATACTGGATAAAAAGGGGGCAGATGAGTTACCGTAATTTGGAAATTTGGCAAATGGCTCGAGCTTTGACGATTGATATTCATCGCATGACGATTCACGAATTACCCAAATTTGAAATGTATGAAGAGGCTAGCCAGATTCGGCGTTCAATGAAATCTGTTCGTTCGAATATCGTAGAGGGGTATGGGCGTCGACGCTATAAGCAGGAATTTATTCGGTTTCTTACGTTCTCTTTGGCATCTAACGACGAAACAACGGACCATCTTGAAACTCTTTACGAAACAGGATCGCTCCCAAACAAACCCCTATTTAATGATCTGAAACTGCGACTTGATGCCCTAGGTCGTAAACTCAATAACTTTCTCCAAACTGTAGAAACCAAGCATCGCACCTAAAAATCCAGCATCTAGCAACCAGCATCTAGCATCCTTTTTACATCCTACTCACCCAAAAAATCTTTCCTCAAAGCCCCACGTTGCCATTTTGCAACCTATGTTTGCTTAATGCCACGCTCAAGTTTGCGCGGCCGGCATAATCGTTATCGGCGGATGGATGGGTTCCGTCGGTGCAATCGGCAAAATAGGACTATGCAATGGTAGGCCAAATCGATCGAGTTTCGTGGGTGGTCGCTGCCTTTGCCGCAATATGTCCTGGTTTGGCGTGGGGAACGATTCCGACCACAACATATGAATCGCAGCAACGTCTGCCCGCCGACAACCAATGGCAGCCTGCGATCGAGCTTCCCCAAGGCGATCCGTTAACGGACCCGCTGGGATTTTCTCCCGCTGAACAAAGGCTCTTTGCCGATGCGGAAGACGGGCAATTGGATGAGCATTCGTTAATCGAGGCAGCACTGATTGCCGGAGGAATGAACAATAGTGATCGATTGATTCATTATCACCATTGTTTTTCCACCTTGTGCGAAGAACTTCATTGCTGCATAAGTCCGCAAATGTCCGTCATCGAACGAATCGAAACGATCCATCGCTTGCTGCACAAACAAGTGCTCCAGAGTTACGATGCCGACGCCACACAGTTAGCGGCAGTCTTCGATACCGGCATTTATAACTGCGCCAGCGGGACAATCTTGTTCATCGCCTTGGCTGAAAAAGTAGGCTTAACTGCGCAAGCGATCGAACTTCCAGGGCATGTACGCGCTCTGGTGAGCGACGGCGCGACACAATGGGAAGTGGAAATTACCAGCCCTCAATGGAATGAAGCAATTCGCCGCTTTAGCGATATCGCCAACGAAAATGAATCACCAAGAAGCGAGGACGCAAAGAAAATAACTGATGCGTCAGGACTGATCGCAATGATCTATTACAACCAAGGCATCGACGCCTTTCACCGACAGCAATTTGCCGAATCCATCGCCTTCAATCGTCGGGCATTGCTGCTAGATTCCACAAACCAAACTGCTCGTGGCAATTTGCTAGCAAGCGTTAACAATTGGGCGCTGGCGTTATGCAATTCTGGCAAACTAAAAGCGGCAGATCGATTGCTCACTAACGGCCAAAAATACGACGGCAACCACCAAGCCTTCATGCATAACGCAGCATATGTGCAGCGTTTGCAAATGAAAAATCGCGCGCAGTAAAATGCATTGCGCCACGATCCCTGCACGCATAACGCTACTAGAGTTCGCCCTCATTGAGTGGATACGATTTTTGCCACCCAGCAGTGTTAGTTGTTGCTTTTGCTCCATTGGGAGTCATAAGCAAGCAATATACAACGTAGTCGATGTCTTCTTTAAGGAATCGGGTATTGCCACCTGCAAATGCTACCACGACGCCTCCTGGATGATTACTTGCTGGTCTGGCGGCGTAATTCGAGTTGTTTGGCAATGATGGCGAACCTATATCATAAGATGTGCTGGGCCAATTATTTAATGTTGCAGGATCGTAATCTCCTTTGGCTCCATTGATTGCGGCTACTGGATTTGGAGCAGTTGGAGGTGAACCATCCCACCATACAAAGCCTGCCCCACGTTCCCACGAATTTCCTGCATTGCTACTGTTAGAAACATTGGTAGGCCACTGAGTCATATCGGTGGCATTAAGTTGGCAAACGGAATTACTATCATTGTAGTACTTAGCGTCTATGTTTTCTGCGATCAACAACGTGGTTGCAGGTCCATCTTTGATGTCGGTTAACGAAACTTTTACTTCGCCGTAAAGCTTTCCTAAAACTTTATCATGAAAAATACCGTTCGCTTTCGATTCCGCGGCGTTATTATTGTAAGTTGCTAAAACTGATTGCATGTTAACAGTCTTAACCTGGTCTAGCATTCCCGTATTGGCAACGTAGCTTGTCCAAGGACTGCTTCTCCCAGCACCCGTTGAATCGCTTGGGCAAACTGCAAGTTCAAAGTATGGCAGCTCCTTTGTAAATCCAACGGCTTCATTCTGAATCGCCTGATAAACATCTGTTTTGCCAACTTGAGGCATCAACACTACTTGCCAATTGATAACAATTTTTTTCGGCGAACCACTTTGAGTCGTCATCACCTGCCGATAACCAGGAAACTGGTCTTTGGTCGTCACATACTGCTGCACCGCTTGGGCATAGTTTCGCTGATTATTCAAGCACTGCGTCTGCCGGCCCGATTCGCGTGCATTATTTACCGCCGGCAAGAGCAAGCCAGCCAGCATGGCGATGATGGCGATCACCACCAACAATTCCACGAGCGTGAAGCCCGCGCGAATTTTCTGAGACGGTTGTGCAATTGAAATTTCAAACCGCCAACCGGAAACGCAATATCGAGACATAGCCGTACCTTCTCCTCTGTGGCCCAAAGGGGGTGCAAAACAAGCCTGCCATCATTATTTCACACCGCGGCCAATTCCGCCAGAGTTTTTCACGCCTAGCATTTCAAAAGGCGATTCCCCGCCTGCCCATTTGCCCAGCAAATTAGCGGGGCACCCGTTGCGGGAAAAAGTGCAAATGATCTTGAAATCGCCGCCCGTCAGAAAATCGCGTTTCATGCCCTGTGCTGCGGATATTTCGAGAAGCCCCTAAATTCGTCGGCGGTGGTCCCAACCGCGGTGGGCCTAGCCGGGGACGAAGTGCCTGCTGCTGGCGTTCTAAGCGATCCAATTGGGATTGCTGATAAGCGGCTTGCTGCTGTCGTTCGAGAATGGGGCGCACTAAGGTTTGGTATGGAGTGGTCCGGTTACGCTGGTTCACCATGTTCAAGTAAGGACTCGTCGTCGGCTCTGGATAGGTATTTTGAAACGGAGGGGCCGCAACTGATAATTTGGTCGCGAACAAAACCCAGCCCACGAGAACGAAACACAAACGAATTATTTTCATTGCGTTGATACAATCAGGAATGCTAAGAGGGAGTCAAGATCGGTGCCTAAGAAACACCAAGCCCTCAGCTTTTATCCTAATTGCAGAACGAGAGCGAAACAATTCGCGAAGCAAAAGGCGTAAGAAAACACCCTTTTGACCAGAAAAGATGCCTCAATAAGCCGGTATTAACGAAAAATTAACACGCGGGTTTCTGCATTAGCTCAGGTTGGTTACTGTCGCTGGGGAAAAAAGTGGGAAGTATCCATAAATCGGGTGACGTGTCCCGTACCACGGATTTGAGTAGATATTCCGCGTGGCCCTAAAGAACCGCCCGCAGCCAATCCTGATTGTTGCCGCTGAAGACGCTGAATTTGATTTTGCTGCCGAGCAAATTCTTGATCGGAGCGCAATTGAGGTCGGACTAATGTTTGGTAGCTAGGAAGACCAGTTCCTTGCCGGTTCAATAAGTTCAAGTAGGGGCTAACCGTCGCCTGTTGTTGAATGTTAGAAAAAGGCTGCTGGGCCGATGCCGATACCGCCAGCGCGATCGTGGTAGCAATCACCGCGAGGAATGAATAAATCAGCTTCATACGTGCCTCCTGAGAATACCCGGCAGGATGCCGCAGTCAATTTTATAAATATACGGAATTGGTGGCAAATTGTTGAGCTGTTTGAAGACCGTTTTGTTGTCCAAATATCCATTCGCGGCCATTCAACCCGCCTACCGCCCGCTGACCAGTCACACTAGAACGTCTGGAATCCTTGTGGGAAGCGGTTGGCCGTTTGGACAGTTTGAATACCTAGCAAGCTGGTACCGAAGACGCGTTCGATCGGGTTGAGCACCTTGGTGATGAAGGAGTCGATGGCGATCATGTGATCTTGAGCCACAAACACCCGGTCTCCTGGCAGCACTTGATAATTGGTGCACGTGCCACCGCCGGAAACGATTTCATCCCACCGCACTGGTAGAATCTGATCGCAGCCTGCAGGCGAAGGCCGGGCAATCCAAATGTTCTTGCTCGACAGCCGACTGAGACCTTGCACTTGGCTAATGGCATCCAGCACCGTTTCATTGCCGGTGACCGGAAACCGCTGAATATTGTCACCAAAGCCTGCGCCTTGCGTGATCACGTAGTAAACCTTGCTGTTGTAGGCAAACACGTCGACTGCCACGAGTGGTTCTTCCAGGTATTGGCTCAAATGCTCTTCGATGGCGGCCTTGGCCTGAGGGATCGTCATGCCGGCCACATACACGAGGCCGTAGGTGCCCAGATTGACCGTACCGTCAGGAGCCACCAGGTGTTCGCCGGCCACCTGCTGTTGGCCACCGGATTCATTAAGTGTCAAAGAGACCTGTGGTTCGGCCAAAATCCCTTTGAGATGTTTCGTAATGGCCGCCGCCGCTTCTTCCAGCGATAAACCGCCGACTTTGACTTTGCCGAACTGTGGGCCCAGGTTCAGCTTTCCGCCCGGTTCGACCAGATACAGGCCGCGGATTTCCTGTCCCACGCCGGTCCCTTCGACTTCGACCTGTAGCACATCCAAGGGCTGAATCTTGAAGGGGGCCTTGGGAATGATCCGCAGGGCATCGATCAGGACGATATCGGGAGGCTCAATGGTGTAAGAAGGGAGCGAAACCATGTTTTTCTCAGCCGGTACGAACCGTGGTTCTGCGCCAACTGCCCGGGCTGGTACCGGGCGCAAGCCCCACCAGGTCCGGCAGCCAGTGTTAGCCAGCAGCAGCGCCAAGATCGCGAGAAAACAGCGATGATTTCTTCCTAAATTACCCATTCTTCTTATGTTTTTAAGAGAATGACCCGTGGCGCAACCTGACCGGCCGGCCACTTTGATCGTTAGCCTTTGAATAATCGGCAAACTTTGCCAAGAACTTGCCAAAGTTTCTCTTTTTCAACCCATTTAGGCAGAAGTTTTGGAAAAGACGGCTCTATTGCCAAAGGAGGCATAACTACTCTGGATTCGTTGACAGTCGCAACCAACCAAGTA
>CAZIGP010000155.1:0-1066 GCA_964538425.1 uncultured Pirellulales bacterium
CTGGTGAGCACCGGTGGTGCTGACGACGACATCGGCGGTGGTTAGCAGCTTGTCGAGATCGTCCCACGCGGCGGCCTGCCCGCCGCAGCGATTGGCCAGCTCGCTGGCACGCTCGGCGCTGCGGTTGGTGACGGTGATGTGCCGCGCGCCGTCTTCTTTGAGATAGGTCACGGTTTCTTCGGCCATTTCGCCAGCGCCGATGACGAGGACGTGTTTGTCGTCGAACGTTTCGAAGACTTGCCGCGCGAAATCGCCCACGGCCACGCTAGCGATGCTGATGCGACTTTCGTTGATGGCGGTTTCGGTGGTCACGCGTTTGGCAACTTTGAGTGCCCGCTGGAAAATGTCGTGTGTAATCGGGCCGATGCTTTCGTACTGCTGTGCCAGTTGGTAGGCCTGTTTGACTTGCGAAAGAATTTGCGGCTCGCCAAGCACCATGCTGTCGAGGCTGGCGGCGACGGAAAATAAATGCCGCACGGCTCCTTCGCCCGATTGCTCGAACAAGTCGTCGAACACCTGGTGCAATTCCAGCCCATGAAACTCGGCCAGAAACTGTTTCATTTGCTGTTCGGAAGGGACGGCCGCCGAATCGTCGGACGCAGTGTAAACTTCGACTCGATTGCAGGTCGAAAGCAACACGGCTTCGCTGGCGGGAAATTGTTTTCGCCACATTCCGAGCGCGCTGGCCGTTTGAGCGGTGCTGAAGACCAGCCGTTCACGCACTTCGACGGGAGCATTGTGATGGCTGCAGCCGATCATCTGGAGTTTCATGCTTGAACCTCCGGATGATGGTGGAAAGCGGGTGCGGCAAGAAGGGGTGAAGGGGTGAAGGGGTGAAGGGGTGAGTTTGGTGCTACTGCCAAGTCAACTTGATTATTCCGCACTCGCCACTGGGCGGTTCGTACTTTACTATGTTCGCTGGGGAGTAGCTTACTTACGCTGACGGAGGCGACGAGGAATACGAAACTAGCGACGGTTAAATAGGCCACTTTGCGGCCGGTTCGTGCGGGGCGGTAAATGGCACCGAAAATGGATGCTGCTAACAGCCAGATAAACATGGCCGCCG
>CAZIGP010000155.1:1076-8331 GCA_964538425.1 uncultured Pirellulales bacterium
AAGGCACTTCGTCGATTTGGCGTTTGTGGAGTACCAAGTTCAGGATGACGCCGCTTAAAAAGCCCGCGCCGACCATGATGGTGGAAATCACAATCGCTCGGGCGTTCACGCGTTCGAGCCATTCCAGGCTGGGCAACTTTAAACGGGCGATGGGAGCGACTTTATGTTTCAAGCGATACGATTGAATGAGATACATGACGCCGGCCACAAAACCGACCGCCACGGCCACTAGCCCGAGCAAATGAAAAATGCCATGAATCATTCCCCACACTTGTCCGGCATCGGATCGTGGAAATGGTTCGCGGCTGGCCAAGCCGGCCAAGCCGATGAGTGCCAAGACCAAAGGGAGCAAAAACAATCCGATCGCCGTTTTTTGGTGATACCAGGTGAGATAGAGATAAATGACGACCAGTGCCCACGCGGCCACCAGATACCAATCGAAGGCGCTCGAAAGGGGCATGTTGCCGGCGGTGGTTACGCGACGGAGCAGAAAGAGCGTGTGGGCCAGGAGGCCGGCGCCGCCGAAGCCTAGCATGACCGCCCCGCGCACGCCGCTACGAAAAAACAGGCGGGTAATTTCCAGCGCCAGTGCCACCGCATAACTTGCAGCAAAGCAAAAGACGGTAATGCCGGAAATAAACGACATGCGGGGTAAGGCTAGGGTGGTCGAACGAAACATTCAATTCTATCATCTAGGATGAGCTTGTGGGACTGTTTTTGAATCGGGCTGTAGCGTCAGTTGTTGAAGGATGCTGGATGCTAGATCCTTGATGCTGGATATTGGGATGGCATACGTGTATCTGGCACCCAGAATTGAGCATCGAGCATCGGATTTTTTCGCCGATTGTTATGGCTAAACCTAAAGAACCGATTAATCCGTTTTACATTTTGTCGGGAATCATCGGCGTGGCGTTCACGGTGACGGCCTGCGGGTACGGCGTGCTGATGTTGAAGGCCAATCGTGGGCAAACTTTGGCCGACGATTCAGGAGCGGTTCATCCGCTGCTCGACTTGCTCGACCAACACGGCCTGATGATACTAGGCGTCGAAGTTTTGTTGATTGGCGTCGTGTCGGTGGCGGCGATTGTGCTTGATCATTTTCGTGGCAAGCGAGCGGAGAGAGAGCAGGCCAAAAATAAAACAGCGAACGAAAAGTAACCGCTTATCGACGCTTATGATCGCTAATCAATATTTTCTGTTCAACCAATTAGCGGTGATTAGCGTCCAATCAGCGGTTTAGAATTCCTGCGATAGGAGATCAACGATGAAAGTCAGTTCTGCAGAATCAATTCCGGCCAAGCCTGTCGAAATGGAAGGTGCCAAAGGTTGCACCGTTCGGCAATTATTGAATGAATCGGACGGGACGCCGACTTTTGCCATGCGGCAGTTCGAAGTTGCTCCGGGTGGGCACACGCCGCGCCATAGTCATGACTACGAGCATGAGGTTTTTATTTTGGCCGGCAGTGGCGTGGTGTTCGAAGGGGACAAGCAACACCGACTTACGACCGGTGATGTGGTGCTTGTCAAACCGAATGAAATTCATCAGTTTCGCAACACGGGCGCGACGCCGATGAAGTTTTTGTGTTTGATTCCCAACTCGGCGACGGGCAAGGCCGTGACGGTGGCGCCGGAATGTGGGACGGCATGATGAACCGCAGAGACGCGGAGACGCAGAGAGGACATTGAGAATAATTTACGCATGCCAGATGTTTCCAAAGAAATCGAAAAGCTTCGCGACGAGATTCGTCGGCACGATTTGAAGTATTACGTCGAGGCTGCGCCGGAGATCGGCGATCTGGAATATGATCGGTTGATGGAGCGGCTAAAAAAGCTGGAAGCTGAACATCCCGATCTGCTTACAGCCGATAGTCCGAGCCAGCGTGTGGGGGGCGAGCCGATCACCGGTTTTGAAACGGTGCAGCATGCGCGGCCGATGATGTCGATCGATAATACTTACGATCAAGAAGAGCTGTTCGCTTGGCATCAGCGGGTGATTCGTGGTTTGGGGACGTTGTACGAAGGTTCGATTCAATACCTGGCCGAGCCGAAAGTTGACGGCGTGGCGATCAGTTTGCGATACAAAAACGGCCAGCTTGTGCAGGCAGCCACGCGGGGTGACGGCCGGCGCGGCGATGATGTCACGCAAAACATTCGCACGATTCGTTCGATTCCGCTGAAACTGGCGGCGGCGAAAAAATTCTCTGTGCCGGAAGTGGTGGAAGTGCGCGGCGAAGTGTTTATGCCCAATGCCGAATTTGCCCGCATTAATGAGAAGCGCAAGCGCGACGAAGAAGAGCCGTTTGCCAACCCACGAAATGCCACAGCGGGGACGCTGAAGCAGCTCGACTGGCGAAACGTTGCCAGCCGGCGGCTCGAATTTATCGCTCATGGCCGCGGCGAAATCAGCGATGAGTCTGCACAAAGCTACAGCGAGCTGCTGGCCGCATTTAAAGCTTGGGGATTGCCGACGAATCCGCTCACTCGAATTTGCCAATCGATTGAGGACGTGTGGCAATTCATCGAAGAATTTCAAACCAAGCGAACCGAGTTGCCTTACGGCACGGACGGCGTGGTGGTGAAAGTTGATCGTTACGATTGGCAGGAGCAGCTTGGTTACACCAGCAAGTCGCCGAAGTGGTGTATTGCTTACAAATATGCCGCGGAGCAAGCGATCACGAAGTTGATTCAGGTGGATTGGCAGGTGGGCAAAACGGGCAAGCTTACGCCGCGGGCGACGATGGAACCGGTGTTTGTCGCTGGCACCACAGTGCGACATGCCACGTTACATAACTTGGGTGAGATTCGCCGCAAAGACATTCGGCTGGGTGATACGGTCATCATCGAAAAAGCCGGGGAGATTATTCCGCAAGTTGTGCAAGTGATTGCGGAGAAGCGCGACAAGCAGGTGAAGCCGATTGTGCCGCCGGAAAAATGTCCGGAATGTGGCGGGGATGTGGAATTGGAGCTGGACGATACCGGCAAAGAGACAGCGCGGTATTGCATCAATTCCGAATGTCCAGCCCAGTTCCGCGAACGATTGATTCATTTCGCAGCACGCGGACAAATGGATATCGAAGGAGTCGGTGAGGAAGTTGTCGATCAGGTGATCAAGGCCGGTCTGGTTTCGCACTTTGCCGATCTTTATCAATTGGAGGAAGAAAAGCTTGCCAACTTAACGCATACGTCGGTGACGAAAGGTGGGAAGGAAGTTGAAGTTCGGCTGGGCGAAAAAAATGCGCGGCAAATTTTGGATTCGATTGAACAATCGAAGTCGCGCGGATTAGCCCGCGTGCTCTCGGGGCTGGGGATTATGCACATTGGTACGACCACGGCGCGGGTGATTGCCTCGAATGTGGAAAGCATTGATGAACTGCTTTCGGCCGAGGAAGAAAAGGTTCGCGCGACGGTGTCGGAAACAGGCGGCTCTTCGAAACTGGAAGCCGCCAAGAATGCCGCGGCCACGATTCATGCCGCGCTGCATTCTGCCGAAGGGAAACAGCGCTTTGCCGAAGTGAAAAAGGAGGGTGATGGAGAGGCCGGCCAAGATTTGATTCGGCTTTTTTTTGAGGCAGGTTCGGACGGCAATTCGGTCTGGCAAGCGAAATGGGGTAAAAAAAAGAAAGAGCAGATTGTCAATCATTTCGAGTCGCTGGAGGAGCTGCGTAGTGCGAAGGTGGAAGAGTTTGTCGAGCTGTTCGATGAAGAAGTGGTTGGCAAATCGCTGTATGATTTTTTGCACTCGAAAGATGGGAAAGAAACGATTCAGCGATTGAAAAAGGTGGGCGTCGATTTGACGAGCCACGACCGTGTGAAATCGTCGGCGGATGCGGCACTGGCGGGTAAAACGCTGGTGGTCACCGGCACGCTCACGAAATACGGCCGCGAAGAAATTGAAGAACTGATTCGTCAAAACGGCGGCAAGGCAACTTCCAGTGTTTCGAAGAACACCAGCTATTTGGTCGCCGGGGAGAGTGCTGGTAGTAAGCTCGATAAAGCGCAAAAGCTAGGCGTTACGGTGCTGACAGAAGCGGAGTTTGACAAGCTGATCGGCCGCTAGTGAATTATTTCTTGAGCCTCGCTAAGTCGATCTATTTTGCTAGCGCGAGTTTTTTATTTAAAAGGGCAGATAAACAATTCTGTCTCGCCATTCCTCAAATTCAGATGCGTTCCAAATTAAGATTAAACATTCAGCTACTTGTCGGTTTGAGCGATTTTGTGGTGAGAGGAATAAACCATGGATTCCGCGTCCTTCTGCAATGCGTCGTTCAGCAAATCCCTTCAGAGTATTAACGTCGTGACTAATAACAAGCCATTGATGATTCCAAGCTTGCTGTAACACCTCTTCATCAGTAGCAGACGACCAACCCTCTTCAACGACAGTGGTGATTTCCAAAGCCGGAGCCATTCGACGCACTGCATCGATTAATGTACCACGCAAGTCTTCGTCAGCAAGAAATCGTGGACGACTCATGACGGCGTCTATTCTGCGGAACTAGGACGACGATTATGGCGTAGTCGGTTAAGGAGTGGACCGTTGTTTAAATCACTTGATGCACTAAGTTGCTGCCATTTGTTGTTTTGTTCTGAAAGGTATTGGTCGATCTCAGGTTTGTTGTGCAAATAGAAGGCGATCACTCCATACACCTGCTCGGCAGTGATTGTTGGAAATTCCTCAGCAATCGCCTCTGGAGATTTTCCATCCCAATACGCATGGACAATCGAATCGAGCGAAACTCGCGTTTCCCCTACTCGCCAGCCACCGTTAGGTAAATTTTGAACGTATTCAGTAGCCGTTTGAGACATAATAAAGTTTGT
This sequence comes from uncultured Pirellulales bacterium, assembly GCA_964538425.1. Classification (GTDB taxonomy): domain Bacteria; phylum Planctomycetota; class Planctomycetia; order Pirellulales; family JADZDJ01; genus JADZDJ01. The sequence goes on from CAZIGP010000155.1 coordinate 5,892, forward strand.
GTACTTGGTAACCGTGGCTTATGAGGAGTTGCTACATCGATAAGCAAACCTTTAAAAACAGTTAAGTTATGCCACTACACGATTTTACCATACATTGATGAATCGGGCCAACGCGATCGGTAGCATGACTACATAACACGCTAATGAACTTTAAGCATTTCTTGAACGCCGGGAAAACCGTATTTTGCTCCGCCGGTGTGAATGGTGACATTCGGCGCCGGACGGCAAATACCGGAGCTATGGGTGTGGCCGCAATACACGGTGATGGTGCGATGTGGGTAGCGGTGGGCGGCTTCCAGGATGGCATCGCCCATGGCGCGGCAGGTGAAATGGGGCGTCCATTCATCGTCGGAGAGTTGTCCTTCGTGCCAGCAGGCTTCGCGCAGTGGCGGCACATGCGTGGCCAATAGGACGTGCGGAAATTTTTCGAGAGCTTTAGGCAGCGCACTGCGAATGTTATCGGCCGCTTCATCGCCAAGTTGTTTCAGTTTTCCCCAACGTTCGAACTTGGTGTAAGGGGCTAATTCTTCGATCAGCCGATAGTCGTTCATCATGACGTACGAAGTTTCGTATTTGCCGAGCCGGGCATCGGCCCAGCCATCATCGCCGATGAGCGCTGTGGTTTCGGTGAGCGGCATCGCTCCGGCCGCGGTGAGGTAGATCAAATTCGGCCGCCGTTTTCGCAATTCGGAGGCTGCGAGGCGGACTGCGGCAATCGAGCCGCCGTAGAAATCGTGATTGCCGAGCACAAAATAAATGGGCCGCTGGAGTGCATCATCCATGCGTTCCAGCCAGGGGATGACGCTGCGTGCCTCGCCGATGTCGCCCGTCAGCATGACTGCATCGGCCTTGGTTTCGCACACCGAAGCATAAAACCGCTCGGCGGCGGGAGAGTCGATGAAGTTGAGATGGATATCGGAAAGCCAAGCGAGACGCATGAGTGGAAGGGGCGAGTCCGCCAAAGGCGGAGAGGGGCGAGGGATGGGAGTTTGTAGAGCAAATACTTAACGACGCATTGGAAGTATAGCTGCCTAACTTGGATCTTGCATCGGCAGCCATTCCCGCGTTGAATAGCCGCATGTCAACTGCTGCCCCACAATTCGATCTGTCGCCTCCGCCGTCTGGTCCGCGGCGGGAGTTAACGCTGCTGGATGCGACATCGATTGCCGTCGGCATTATCATCGGTTCGGCCATTTATCGAGCCAGCCCTGACATTATTCAAGCGGTTCCGAATTTGTTTTGGTTGATGGCGGTGTGGATTGCCGGCGCACTAATTGCGCTGGTGGGCGCTTTGACGTATGCCGAGTTGGCCGCTACATATCCTGAGGATGGCGGTGACTATATCTACCTGCGTCGTGCTTTTGGGAAACGGTTGGCGTTTGTTTATGCGTGGTCGGAATTGCTGGTGATTCGTCCGGGTTCGATGGGAGCGATGGCTTATGTATTTGCCGAATACATTCAGGAGTTGCTGCCGATTCCGTGGCGTTTGCCATACGTTGAGGTTTTTTGGGCAGTGGCGGCGATTTTGGCGATGTCGGCAGTAAACCGCGCCGGCGTCAGGCAATCGAAATGGGCTCAGTACGCGCTGACCTCGGCCAAGTTGATCGGCTTGTTCACGATTTTTATTGGTGGGCTGTTTGGTCCTGGTACCGATGCCGCGCTTGCTAACGCTACGGCCGCGGCACGTCCGGTGGATTTTAGTTCGATCAATTTGGCGATGATTTTCATCGTGTTTGCTTTTGGCGGTTGGAATGATGTGGTGTTTGTGGCGGCGGAAACTTATGAGCCTCGCCGCAATATTCCGCGGGCGCTGCTGTTGGCGCTTGGCATTGTGGCCGCGGTGTACTTGGCGATGAACTTTGCTTTCGTTCACACGCTTGGATACGAAGCCGCGTCACAATCGAAGGCGATTGCGGCCGATGTGCTGAAAGCGCGGTTCAGCGGTTGGGGGGATCGGTTCGTCAGCGGGCTGATTTGTATTTCAGCTTTGGGTTCGATCAACGGCATGATTCTTACGCGTTCGCGCATTTACACGGCCGTGGGCAAAGATTACCCGAGGCTGGCGAAGTTGGCGACTTGGAACCCGCGAACCGGTTCGCCAGAACCAGCCATTCGGCTGCAAACGATTGCCACGTTGATTCCGGTGATAGGCTTTGGGCTTTTTAGCAGCGGCTTTCAGAGCATGGTAATTTTTACGCATCCTGTATTTTGGTTGTTTTTTTTGCTGGTTGGCAGCGCCCTGTTTGTGCTGCGATTTAAAGACGCTGACGCCCCGCGACCTTACCGGGTGATTGGCTACCCGGTTGTGCCGGCGCTGTTTTGCCTGTCGTGCCTTTGGATGTTTTACGCGGCGGTTCAGCACGGGATTTCGCAGGGTTCGTACGAAGCTTTATGGTCGATTGCCATTGTCGTTCTGGGCTTTGGAATTGCCTTTATCAAG
>CAZIGP010000156.1:0-4501 GCA_964538425.1 uncultured Pirellulales bacterium
ATGTACTCATCTCAGTGGCAGCCGTTAGTGTTGCTTATCTACGGCGGATCATAGCCGCCATTATGCCATGGATGGCAACGACAAATTCGTAACATGCCTTTTGTTGTCCCCCGAACAAAACCGTATTTCTTTACGGCTAGGATCATGTAGTTGCTGCATGTTGGTATAAACCGACATTGTCTGCCTACTAGTGGACTTAATGTCCATTGATAGACGCGGACCGCCAAAATCAACAGCAAAGCTGGAAGGTGCAAAATACGGGACCACAAAAACTTCATGAGTCGAACCAATGCGAAGATAAAACGCTCATAATAAAAGCCGATAAGAGACCAAACAGCATCGTATTAGCCCTAAATCTAAGGCTAATAATAGTGTATCTTGATGAATTCCACGGGTTAGTTACAAGCTATCTGTAGCCAGCCTTGCAGGGCAGATGATAGATACTGCAAGTTTTTCTCAAATTTATTCTTTCTTTGCTAGTTGCATGGTCGATAACGCACCCGTCAAAACGCTTGAGTTCAAAGGCCTCTCGATCGAGGGGTATTCACGCGCGGCCGTGCAAACTTACTGGCGAATTCCAGAGCTAAAGCTCGGCTTTGATCTTGGCCTGCAGCCATGGACATTCATGGGCACGGATACGTGGTTTGTCTCGCATTGCCATCTCGATCATATCGCGGCTTTGCCAGTCTATGTGGCTAGGCGACGCATGATGAAAATGGCGCCTCCAACAATTTATTTGCCAGAATATGCTATTGAACCTACAGAACGTATTTTGAAGTTATTCACAAGGCTTGATGGCGGACGAATGCCGTGCAGTTTAGTGGCAACCAAGCCAGGCGATGAAATCGAACTTTCGCGCGAACACGTTGTTACCGTTTCAGCTACAGAACATCGTGTACCTTCTTTAGGTTTTGTCGTTTGGGATCGGCGTCGAAAGCTAAAGCCAGAATATCACAATCTAGCAGGGGAACAAATTCGTGATTTGCGAATGGCGGGCACCGAGGTTACTGAAGAGGTACGGGTGCCATTACTCGCGTACCTAGGCGATAGCGCACCCGGAGGGTTAGACCGTTGTCCTGCAATGTACGATGCTCGCATTTTAATTACTGAACTAACCTTTATCGCACCTTCGCATCGTAAAGAAAAAATTCATAAATTCGGTCATATTCACTTGGATGATCTGATCGAACGCCGCGAACGATTTAAAAACGAACTCATTATCGCCTCTCATTTTAGTGCGCGATACACCGCCAAACGCATTCGCCACATGGTGGAGCGGAAAATCCCAGATATGTTTGGTGGGCGACTGCACTTGTGGATATAAAAATGCAGAACGCAACGCACGGAATGTAAAGTGAAGGCGTACAAAAATCATTAGACAATCGATTGTCCCTAGCTTCAACACCAGTTTTGTTTAAGACATTCCTTTGCCTCGATCAGCATACATCCATGTTCCCTTTTGCCGTCATCGTTGCGGCTATTGCAATTTTACGTTGGTAGCTGGTCGCGATGATTTAATTCAACCATTTCTGCAATCGCTCGAACGCGAATTAAGTTATCTTGGCAGGCCGTATGAAGTTGATACGATCTTCCTCGGCGGAGGCACGCCGACTCATCTGCATGGGCCTCAGTTGCAAAAATTGCTTGAGGTTGTATTGTGCTGGCATCCATTGACCGCAGATGCCGAATTCAGTGTAGAAGCCAATCCCAGCGATATTACACCTGAGACGATTAACATTTTGGCCGACCATGGCGTCAACCGGCTCAGTCTCGGCGCTCAATCGTTCAATGTCGATAAATTACGATTGCTGGAGCGCGATCACCCGGCGAGCCAAATCGAGATAGCGGTAAAACTGGCACGAAGTCGCGGCCTTGACGTCTCGCTCGATTTAATTTTTGGCGTACCGGGAGAAGACCTTCCTTCTTGGGAGCACGACTTAAACTTTGCTATTCAACTCGAGCCGGATCACATTTCTACTTATGGCCTCACGTTTGAACGAGGCACATCATTTTGGAATCGCCTCCAACAAGGTCGATTACAGCAATTAGATGAAGAATTAGAGCGGCAAATGTACGCTCTTGCGATCGACCGATTAACAGCCGCTGGCTTTGAGCATTATGAAGTTTCTAACTTCGCGCGACCGAGTAAACGTTGTCGTCACAACGAAGTGTATTGGGCTGGCGAAGAATATTTCGCCGCAGGGCCGGGTGCCGCTCGTTACATTGCAGGTGTGCGTGAGACAAATCATCGGAGCGTGACCGCATGGCTTCAACACGTCTCTGCCGGCCAGTCTCCGGTTGCTGAGCGAGAACAATTACCTCCTGAAGATCTCGCACGTGAATTATTTGTCTTCGCCTTGCGCCGGCTCAAAGGCGTCGAACGCTCTTGGTTTGCTGATCGCACCGGATATCAGATCGATGAATTATTTGTGGTGCCACTTGCTAGATTTATTCAAAGCGGCTTGCTTGTCGATGACGGTATCGGCATTCGACTTAGTTCCGAAGGACTATTTATCAGTGACTCGCTTTGGCCTCATTTTTTGAATTCGTAATCATTCAGACCACGTCGGCCCTACCGAGCGAAGATATTTTGCTTGATCTGGCGTTAACAGGTCGAGAGTTGCTTACAGTTTAATTCGTATTAAGTTGCGAGGGATTTCCCGATTTCAAAAATTTCTTCAGCATCCAGCATAAGATCATTGGCTTCAAATAATCGCCGAATTGCTGCTTTGTGAATTTTCATTTTAGTGCCACCCACGCCCAGTGCCCCGTAGCAGATTTTTCCATCACGATCCTTGGCCTTGTCCATAACATCAACGCTTTCAATTCCTAGCGGGGGAACGGCGTTCAAGTCGATGGCAACTTTTAGTGTTTTGGAAGCACGAAGCACGTCTGCCGGTAATAATTTTACTCCAGCAGCCCCGGCGGCAATTACCACGCTCGCATCGTCCAAAGCAGCACGCAATTCCTCGGCCGAACCTGTGGCAACCGGTTTAACGGCTGCGGCTTTTACTCGTTCATTGATTGCACGACATACGGTTTCAGCTTTATGAGCTTGGCGAGAACCAATTCGTACTACGGCTCCTTCCCGAGCCAATAGTCGAGCTGCACGATTTCCCACAGGGCCGGTTCCTCCAAGAACCAGCGCCGTGGCTCCTTGGAGCGGCAGGTGGTTTACTGCTGCCAGCACCGCGGCTGCCGCCGTCGTGTTCGAGCCGTTTGGATCTAGCATAACCGACACCCGCATCGGACCAAAAAATGTCTTACGAACCTCATCAAACAGCGTCTCGCCGGCTGTAACCTCGGAACCCCCGACAAAAATCGCCGTGTTGTGAAGATCTGTCGGACCTCGCGTAAAAATCGTGCCGTGAACCAAACCGCGAACTTGTTCTGGTTTTACACCACCATGTCGAAATAGCTGTTCAGCTCCAGCATCAACAGCCACGACCGAATCAAATACGCTAGCCTGAACGTCAGGATCAAGTTGCAGAAGAATTTTAGGCTTTGGCATTTTTCAGACCAATAAAAACACAAAGACACAGAGTCACAGAGAGGAATAGCAGCATTCCTCACTTCTCTGCGTCTCAGTGTCTCTGTGGTGGATATCTTTTTTAGGTTCTTCAGAAGCAAGTAGAGCCCTGACTAAAACCCGCGGAAAGGATGCACGGCCTTTTCTTTGCCGGCAACCATTTCATCTGCGGATGGCTTGCCCTTCATCGCATTGGTGATGGCATCCTTTGTGGCTTGATAGTTGTAATCGTAGATTTTCTTGTCATCGGCAGCCGCTGGGTGAATAAACACGCCGCAGACGATGCAAAGCTTTTCAGCGTCGGCTTTAGGAATCACACCGGCTTCTACGCTGTCGGCCACGGCTTTTGCCACAGCGGCCTGAGCAGGGCCAAACATTTGCACGGCTTGCTTCATGCCTTTGATAGTCACTTTCGTGATTAGGACGGTCGAAGGCTTTACAGCCAAATTTGGTGTAAGTACAGCCAGCAAATTCGAGTGTCCTTCGCTCTGCCGAGCCAGCGCGTTGGCGAAGGCATTGCCAACCGGGCCATCCTTGCTACCAATCAGCAAGTCGATATGAGCAATTTCATTTCCTTCTCCGGTTAACGCTTCGCCAACAAACATCGACATGACTCTGTCTCCTACGATATTGGTGCAATGTGATAGCGGTACGGCATACTAGCCGACCACAAAATGGACAATAGAAACCGGGAGCATAACATACTTAGGCGGCTTTTCAAGGACACACACGAACGGTTCTTGACGCCCCTCGAGCTACCAACCAAACTGGGCTGACAACGAAGTGTAAAGACGGAAACTATAAGCCCGAACCAGCGCTGAGGGCTTTCTATCCTCAATTTTGATGCTTGCTCTGACTCCCGACCCCTATTCCTAACCTCTGACCCCTGACTCTTGCCAATGCATTCTCCCCTTGTTGTTCTCGGTGGCGGTCCTGGTGGATACGCTGCTGCATTTTTGGCGGCCGATCTTG
>CAZIGP010000156.1:4511-8315 GCA_964538425.1 uncultured Pirellulales bacterium
GCAAGTGACGATTGTTGAAGCAGAGCCGCGGCGGGGTGGCGTGTGCTTGCTTCGCGGCTGCATTCCCTCGAAGGCTCTTTTGCACGTGGCCAAAGTCATTAGCGAATCGAGAGAAATGGCAGAATGGGGTGTCGAATTCACAAAACCGAAGGTAAAAATCGACGCCCTCCGCGCTCGCAAAGAAAAAGTGATCGATACCTTAACGGGTGGCCTAAAACAACTAGCCAAGCGCCGAAATGTGCAAGTTATTCACGCCAAAGGGTGGTTTCAAAATTCCACCACGCTGCGGTTAGAACGGCTGGATGAATCGGGCCGCACGGAAGAGTTAACTTTCGACCATTGCATCCTTGCCACAGGTTCTCGGCCGGTGAAAATTCCTCTCTTCAACCTGCCAACGCCTCGCGTCATGGATTCCACCGCTGCGCTCGAACTCGCCGATATCCCCGAATCACTGCTTGTGGTTGGCGGCGGTTACATTGGCTTGGAAATGGGTACCGTCTATGCCGAGTTGGGATCAAAAGTCACGGTGGTCGAGCTCACCGATGGTTTGCTCCCCGGCGCCGATCGCGACTTGGTAAAGCCATTGCACAACCGGCTGCAGAAATTATTCTCGTCGATTTTGCTAGGAACAAAAGTTGTTGGGCTTACCGATAAAGGCAATTCGATCGAAGTGAAAATGCAAAATGCCGATGGCAGCAATGAACGTAGCGAGCAATTCAGCCGCGTTTTGGTTTCTGTAGGCCGCCGTCCCAATAGTGATGGCATTGGGCTCGAAAATACCAAAGTGAAAATCGATAAACGTGGCTTCGTCGAATCGGATGATCGGCAACGCACCGCGGACGAAAATATTTTGGCCATCGGTGATGTGGCAGGTGAACCCATGTTGGCTCACAAGGCGTCTCATCAAGGCAAAGTTGCTGTAGAGTCTTTGCATGGGGAGCCCTCCGTATTCGAGCCCCATGCCATTCCTGCGGTGGTGTTCACCGACCCTGAAATTGCTTGGGCAGGATTGACGGAAGATCAAGCCAAACGGGAAGGACGCGAAATCGAAGTGGCACGCTACCCGTGGGCAGCTAGCGGCCGTGCAGTCTCACTCGGTCGTACAGAAGGCCTTACCAAGCTGCTAATCGACCCCGAAACCGAGCGAATCCTCGGCATCGGCCTAGTCGGCCCTGGTGCTGGCGAATTAGTGGCCGAAGGCGTGCTCGCCATCGAAATGGGCTGCTCGCCACGTGACGTCGCAGAATCCATCCATCCCCACCCAACATTGAGCGAAACCGTGGCCTTTGCCAACGAAGCATTCTTGGGTACTGCAACGGAAATTTACCGGCCAAAAGTTGCTGTGCGAGAGAGTTAGCAAGGTGTAGGGGGGTATCGATATTTTTCGGTACCAAAAGCAGCTACAAGTTTTTGTAGTTGCTTTGGAATCTAAAGTTATTCTGTTTAGTTGCTCGTTCGATTTTGGCGACGCATTAATGTAATACCTGTACATCCTACAGCAGCGAACGCTACCAGAATGACGGCCGAAGGTTCCGGTACAATGGCCACTAGCTGTCCGCTAAGCGTCAAATTGGCAGTGGCATTATCAACGCCAAGATCAATAAGTAGTGTAGTATTAATAGGAATTGTTATCATCTCTGGCCCAACCGAAGAAATAGATCCTTGGCCCGACGCATTTGTAAGTGGCGCAATATCTCCGATAATGGATTCCTGGCCGGAAAATAAAGTCGCATTAAAGTCGATACTTCCACTCGCAAAACTTAAATCGACATCATCAAGGCTAAAATTGCCAGATGAAATGGGTAACACCCCGCCATTAATCAGATCTGCAATAAAATCTCGGCCAGCAAGTGCGGCGAAGCCAGTAAATGCCAATCCACCATAATTGCCCGGTGCATCGCCAGCACCACCGCCAATTGCGGGTTCCAAATTAATAGATTGCAAGTCAGCCACAATTGAGCTTCCACCGAGGAATTCTATAGTACCAGCACCACGATCTGCTCGAATCGTTCCCGAATATGTTGCCGTTAATGTGCCCGCTGCCTGAGGATCAATATTTGAACTACCAAAAGAGCTCGTGTTAATCGTGCCCGAAATTGTAATGCTACTTTGGTCCTCTTTAATATTGTAAATCGTTTCTATGGCCGATGCTCTTTCAACAAACAGCATGGCAATCAGGCAACAAGCGACAGTAATTAACTTTCCATATGATTTGCTCAAGTAGTTCATCGGTGTTTCCTTTTCCAAGATGCAGGCAAAGCTTAAGAAGCTAAAATGCGAACTTCGACCAAACCACCATTAATATCTGACCTACCCCCAATGGGTGATTTTAACTAGAGTTTCCCACAAAATCAACGATTTCTACGGAAACCTTTGTAAACCTTTCAGGCAAATTGAACAGTTGATACCGCAATAATTATTCACCCGAAAAATCACTAGATTGCTTGAATTTCAGCCTGTTAATCATCGTCTTTACTTTCGGTAAACAGCGAGAGGAGAAAGCACGATGATAATGCTCCGCAGGCCGACAGATAGCTGTTTAAGGCAATTTTTAAACCGGCATGCAGTTGCTGGATTTTCCTATCCCCAGGTTGGCCAAACTGCTTGTGACAACTACCCCGCTGATTTTGATCACGACCAAAACCGCATTCGCCTTGGGGATGGAGTCAGTGTATTTGAAAAAGCCTGCACGGCATTAAGATGCTGGCGGCAATTTCCAGCAACATGGACACATATTTTTCCGGATGACGTTCCCCTTCGGGTTGGAACAACCGTGGCAATGACGGCCCACGTTTTCGGACTCTGGTGGATCAACACTTGCCGCATTGTTTACCTCGTCGATGAAACCACACCTCGCGCAACAGATCCAATTCGCCGCTTCGGCTTTGCCTACGGCACGCTGCACGAACATGTCGAATCGGGTGAAGAACGTTTTTTGATTGAACAACTTGCCGACGGCAGCGTTTGGTACGATCTCTGCTCGTTTTCTCGACCTCGTCTTTGGTGTGCACGTCTGGCCTATCCATTGGTCCGCCACCTTCAGCGCCGCTTCGTGCGCGATTCGCAACGTGCAATGCAAATTGCCGTTAAACATTTTCAGTGATCTGCTAAACCATACGCACACACAACTGTGAGTTACTTCATGACAACAACAGCCGCATCCTCACACACAAAAAATTCAGCATGGCTTTTCCTCGCCACCATGGGCGGATTAGTTTGGAGTGGAATCTTAATTGGATTACATCCCAGTCCCTCGGATGTGCAATGGGCACGCCTCTTGTTGTTGCTAGGGCCGCTGGTCCTCGTTCCACTCGGAATTCGGCTGTGGCAGCAAATTGCAGCAACTGACACGAAGTGGCACCTTTCGCTGATGAGATGGCTACAATTGCCCACCGCGCTGTTGTTGGCCGCATCGCAATGGCTCGAACAAGGTTGGTTGGCTGCGTCGCTTGCATCAGGTTGGTTTATCACCACAAGCTTGATCGCGTTGACCGGACTATGCGACGCTTGGCAGAACCGCCGCGGCCCAGTTTATCGTTTCACTATCGATGCAGGATTGATTTATCTCGCCGTTGGTGGCGCATGGGCAATGGTAGATCGTCTCGGTTGGCGACCGCTCGGCTTTGAACCGGTCATTGTGATGCTTACGGCAATTCACTTCCATTTTGCCGGTTTTGTGCTCCCGATTGTTGCGGGCTTAACAGCACAGCGTCTCGGTACCAAAACAGCGATGGCTGCTTGTGCAGGTGTTGTGGCAGGTATGCCGCTGGTGGCGATTGGCATTACTGGCACAAAACTGGGCTT
>CAZIGP010000157.1:0-8300 GCA_964538425.1 uncultured Pirellulales bacterium
GAGATCAGGTGAGCATCGGTCAACACCGGCGCGGCCTGATCGTCGTTCGCCCCTTCAGCCAAATCAATTCCCAGCAGCGCGTTGTCATAAATCGCGTTGCGGCGGATTGTGTTGCTGTCCCCAGATTGCACAGACACGCCGTTGGCTGTGCTATGGGTGATGATGTTGCCAGGGTTTTGTTTAGTCTTGCTCCCAATGAGATTGTGCGAGCTGTTTACAATGAGGATGCCGTTGCCGGTATTGCCAAGATCGTGCAAACCGTCGCGGTCGCTACCGATGTAGGTGCCACACACGACGTTGTCGCGCGTGCCGTTCATTTCGATGCCGTTTGTCAGGTTGCCGCTGATGATTGTTTTGATCGAGGAATCGACGGCGCCGATGGTGTTGGCAAAAGTGCCGTTGCCGATGTAGACGCCGGCGCCTTCGTTACCGAACTTTTCCAGGCCGAAGACGTCCAGGCCGATGTAGCTGTGGTTGACGACGATGGAGTGGGCATTCTCCAGAATTGCGATGCCGTTGCCACCGTTCGCCGAAATCGTGTTCTGTGGGATCAGGTTAAACGAGGGCTGCGGCGTGCCGATCAGGTTGTTGTGAGCGTTGCCGCGCACCTCGATGCCATTGTCGGCGTTTCCTTGCTCGGACGTACCGTCGTAGTTCAGGCCGATAATCACGCCATCGACTCGCACGCCGGTGGCATTGCCCGAGATGTCAATGCCGTCGTCGAGGTTGCACGAGATAACGCAGGTGCGCAGATAAATGTCGCCGCCTGTGGAGGTAATTTTGAACCCGTCTTGGCCGTTGCCCAGATTCGTGGCTCCGGTGAAGGCGGCAATGCCAGAGAAGGTGTTGTAGGAAATCAAATCGCTAGCGGTATGGCGAATGTAAACGCCGTTTTGGCCGTTCGCCGAGGTGGCGTTCCCCAGCGGAATTGGGCCGCCCATCGTCGTATGCGCCGAGTCGCCTTCAATGAGCACACCGTTGAGCGAGTTGCCGACGCCGGTTGCATTGTCGGCCCCTAAACCGAAGAAGTTGGCTTGAATCGTCGTGTTGTCGGAATTTTTAACGCGCAGCCCGTTGCCAAGGTTGCCACCAATGACGTTGTAGTAGACGAATGGATTTTGGAAAAAGTCGCAGCCGATGAGCGAGTTGTCGTCGGCGTCGACGATGGCCACACCGTCGAGATTGTTGCCCAGCGGGGCAGTGCCTGTATAGTTGGTACCGATGAAATTGCCGCTGAGCTGATTTTTAGTCGCTTTGCCAGTAATCAGCACGCCGTTCTCGTTGTTACTGGAAATAAGGTTTCCTTGTGGTGGCTGTACAAACACGTCTTCGGTCGGATCATTGCCGCCGCTGGCGACGCCGCCAATCATGTTGCCGCTTGCGCCATCGGTAATCAAAATACCGTTGCCAAGATTGCCCAGTCCCTCGGTGCCAGTGCCATCGACGCCGATGTAGTTCATGGCAACCTGATTATCTTTCGAGCAGTACATGCTAATGCCGTTGCCGCCATTGCCGCTAATGACGTTCGAAAGTTGGAAGCCGACATTAATCGTGGCTTGATAACTAATTTGTTCGCCGATAACGATGCCGACGACTTGATTCCCATAGACCGAGTCGCCGGTGGTGATGCCCGATTCGTCGTCATACTGAAGATCGACCCATGCGCCGTCACTGAATGAACCGTCGGATTTGCGATAGACGACAACCCATGAGCCTGGCACCGGATCGCCAGTGCCCAGCTCCGCCGAATTCGCCGACAGCGTATAGTAACCTGCCTCGACGCTGCTGATGCCTTCGAAGTGAGTCAGGAATTTCTTGCCGCCAGGATGGTCGAACGAGGCCCAATTCGAGAACTTTTTCGTGGCCGAGTTGAAATCGACCATGTAACCGGTGCTGAGCGGTTCGCCATCTTCAACCTCTTCGAAGCCATTGCTGTAGCCGCCGACAATCGTGTATTTCGTGCCGCCGTTCCACCAGATTCCATAGGCACTGTTCTGTTTCGAGCCGGGGAAGACCACGTTGGGAAGGAACTTGTCATTCGCAATATCGTAAATGAATGCTTTGCCGGGGAGCTTATGGCCTTCGTCGTCTTCGCTCGTATAGTTGCCCACGGCCAGGCCACCAGCAGTGCTGTGGACGTAGGTGTAATCGGCGCCTGGATAGTTGATCGTGCGATAGTTGGCGGGGTTGTTCAACTGGGCGGATGTACCTTCGAACAGAAATCCATTGACGATGGCAGCATTGACGCTGTTAGACTGATAGGTGCCGACCAAGCGAATGTTGCCCTCTTCACCCAGGTCGGGGCCGTAAACGGTTGTTTCGCTCACTCCAGCGAAAGGAACGTTAATCGGATAGGTGGTGTTGCCGGTGTTGCCGTTGATGGTGCCGTCGAACAGTACACCGCTAGGGCCGCCGGTGCCCACGATCAAATAGTTTCCGACCGTGGATGCGCTCCGAATGCCTTGCCACCCTTCGACGTCGGTACTGATGGCCGTGCCATTTGCGGCGTCGTAATAGGTGATGCCGGTGACGATGTCTTCGCGACCGATGAGATTACGTTCAGTCGTTTGCATCTTGACGCCATCGCCATGATTGCCGATGGCTTCAGCTCCCGACATGTCGGTGCCAATCCAATTGCTGGCAATCGTGTTCAGCTTCGATTTACCGTTGAGCAGCACTCCGTTGCCAAAGTTGCCCGAGATGACATTGCCGGCCTCGCCGCCAACGACGTTTTTGTACGAACCTTGCGTGATGACGATTCCCGAGCCTAAGTTGCCTAAGGCCGATTCGCCGTCAAGATCGGTACCGATGCAGTTGCCGAGAATGTCGTTGCGCCGCGAGTCGTTCAGTCGAATGCCGCTTTTACTATTTCCCGAAACGACATTGCAGTCGTCGGCTCCTGGGCCGCCGATCGTGTTGTCGTGCGAGCTATTCAGCTCGATACCGTTGCCGCGATTGGCAATGGCTGTCGTTCCGTCCAGACCGACGCCGACAAAATTCCCCACGATCACCATGTCAGAAACACTGTTGAGCGTCACTCCGTTGCCCGCAGCGTCAATCAGCGCGAGCGATCGCAGTGCCGAGCCGTCGGAAGTGGAACTGAATCGCAGCCCGGCAAAATTGTTGAAATCGACCGCGACGACAGGAATACCGCCGTAACCCGTTGCAGTGGTGCCGTCGATGTCTACTTTGCCCGTAATCGTCGGCAGTGCGCCAGAGGTTAGCGAAATCGTTCCTGCAGTGTCGAACTCGATTTTGTCGGCGCCAGCGTGCGCGTTGGCGTCGAGAATTGCCTGTCGCAACGAGCCCGCGCCGCTGTCGTTCAAGTTGATGACGCTGTAGGTGGTCATCATCGCCCGGTCTTCAAGCCGTTCGATGATATGACGGCGTTTAGCATTGTTACGAGGCGATTTGCGGGCAATTTTGGAGTGCTTCAAGCGCTGCGTCAGAAACGAAAACATGGCGGGATAATTTTGTGGAGTGTGCGCACCTTGTTCGCAGGGTTTTTGCGACCGGCGATGCGCGGAGGTAGGACCGAGAAGCATCGACGTGGATGGCACTTCTCGGCGATATGGCGAGTTAAACGCACCGGCCACTTGGCCAATGCGCGAGGCCTTCTCATCGCGAGCAAAACCTCCGTCAAAATTAGCACAAGCTAAAGCGCGTGCAGGAATTAATGCCGCAATAACGAGCACGCCGAACTTCCTGGCCGCATAGGGCAGGGCTTTTCCCGAATTCCGGCCAAATCGTTTGCCTGGCCGCTAACCATAACCTAGAGTTTCTGCTTGCCTGGCTTTGATAGCGCACACGGCCACGCTGTATGCTCCAGCTTTCTTACGCGTCGGAAGCCAGAAGGTGAACTCCTGAATGCCCGCTACTTTGACGATTCAACAGGTACTTCTGCTGCGCGCAGATTGCGGAATGACAGATTGGTCGTCGGATCGTGACCTTGAATTTGCAGCGTACCTGCCGCGGTCCGGCTGCCTTGTCGTGGATTTTCATGCGGCTTCCGCGAGTCGTTCCAGTCGCTTACCTGAATGCCATTCACCCACGAGGCCATGTGGTTGCCAGTAGCAACGAGTGTCAGGTTAAACCACTCATGGTCGCTGGCCACAATGCGCCGGGCATTTTGTCTTCGATAAAACCCTCCCGTGCCGCAATCGGCTGGCTTCGCACGGTCGCCATCTTTAAAGCCGTTTTGAATTTGGCATTCGTAGCCGTTCCAGTGCTGACCGGGAATGCTGCGAAAGAAAATGCCGGAGTTTAACCCATCGCCGCCACTAAAGATCTCAAGCTGTAAAACAAAATCGCTAAATTGTTTTTCACTCTCGATCGCTCCAGGGCCATTTTTAACATTCAGCCAACCTTCCTGTGTAACCGAGTAGACGCTTTTTCCCGTTTTTCCATTCGCGTCGCTTTTTTCCACGGTCCAGCCAGCTAAGTCTTTACCGTTGAAAATTGAAGGAAGTCCCAATGGTTTGAGTTTCACGTTTCGGAATTCAACTTTGCCAGAATTGTGCTGTAAGCCAATCCGCCCGCGAGCGATCGGTTGAGGGTCGGTGTAGTCGGTTATTTCTTTGCCGTTGAGTTTAACGACCAAATGTCCCCCTCTGGCGGTCGCTTCAAATGTATTCCACTGGTTGACTTTTACTTCAGCACCTTCCGTTTTTTGCCGTTTGACAAAACTGCCCGTAGGAAAGGGATTATCGGCCGGCGCAATATTCAGTTCGTAACAATCGCTAGCAGGTTCCGTTGGCTTGAGCGGGCTGCGCAGAAAAACGCCGCTGTTGGTATCGGCCGGGGCGCGAAAATCAACTTTCAATTCACAGTCGCCAAATTCGCTGGTGGTCGCTAGCAAGCTAGGCCCACCATCCCCTTCGGAAACCGAAATGATGCCGTCCGCCACCTTCCAATTCGCCGCACCGCCAGATTCCCAGCCGTAGAGCGTTTCGCCATCGAATAGCAAAATCCAACCCTCAGCCAATTCTTGCGAAGAAAGCGAGTTCTCCTCCGCTGCGTGAAGCAGACCAGCGGAAGAAAAAATAAAAGTTAAGACGCAACAAATGCAGGTGGGACAGATCAAACGCTTCATAGAGATGTCTTGCTCAAATAGTGGTTAGAAATCACCGCGGATGACGCGAATTCTCATGGATGGGAGAGAAAACTGCAAATGGTCACAGCTTATTTAATAATGGATTTTTTAAACCGCTAATAAACGCTAATTTACGCTAATAATTTCATGCAAATGATTGTATCTCTAATTAGCGAATATTAGCGTCCATAAGCGGTTTAACTTTCCGGCTCATAAGCGGTGTAAGCTGCGCGAATGACCAGTCGCACGTCTCCCACAGGGCTGCCAGGCGGTTCGTCGGCTTCGACGACGTAAATAGTGCTGGTCGGTGGCGGTGTTTCGGCGGCAGTTTTCGGATCGACTTCGACGTGCAGTTCATTAACCGATTGCAAGAGTGGCGTCACATCGGCCGAGAAAAACTCTCCGATGGCCAGCGGGCCAAGTGGCGTTCCATTGAGAGATACTTCGCCGCAATACATCGCGCGGTCGATTTCCAGCGTCACACGTTCCCACGTATCTAAATTCGTAGGTCGATTGAATCGCCGTAAATAAACAACTCGGCCGTCAGTTGCCGGCGATTGATCCCAAGGGTGACGCAATCGAATACCGTGAGGGATCATGGATAACAGGTAGGCGGTAAGCGGTAGGCAGTAGGCGGATAAAACTCTTTGCTGCCTAACACGACATCATACCGACGTCATTCCGGTACAAAAGAATGGACAACCGACACTTCACGAATCTGCCGCGTGTCAGGCTCGTAAACCAGAATCTTCACTTTAATGCCACGCATAGGCACTGGATACGGCGGCGAGGTTTCACGCTCGGTTGGATCATCAACTCCACCTGCATAGGCGCTTGTCCCCCCCGTGCTGTTCGCAGTGGGATCTGGGTTCATGCCGCTGTTGTTATACGGGTTATCGAATCCATCGGTCCCTTCATCAGTAAATTCGTCTCTGTCTTGATTGATTCCATCATGTTCGTAATGAAATGACCAAGTGTCATATGTTGCAGAACTTGCAACAAGCTGCGACTCCGCGTTACCGGATGAATAGAAAGGGCTCATTGGCACAATGGTACCACTCGGAAATTCAACTCCGCGGACATCCCCGAAAGCCCTGTTCAGCCAGTTCAGATCGACATATGCACCAAGACCACTTGCCGCATTGTAGATCATGTTCGGGGGGCTGCCACTGAGATTTGGGGCAGATGCAGATGCAAACCCTGGGTCGCCTGGTGTTACAGCGATCTGATTTGGTGCAGTACCGGTAACATAGATCGGCGCCGTCGGATCCCAAACCTGTACGTCAAAGGCGAGAACATTTGTCAGTACTACATCCTCTCCATATCTCGGATGGCTTGTATCAAGAATGTAGTCAGGAGCAGTGTAGGTAACACCGAACGGCAACATCCAATTAGAATTAACAGCATGTGGAAATCCAAACGGCGACGTGTCGCTGACCTCATGTCCATAGCGGCATTCCCGTTTTGTTAAGTCAGCGAGCGTATTTGCGACGAATCTTCCTCCTTCAACTCTTGTCGAGATATCGTAAACATCGTAGAAGTTTCTTGGTGGAATTAACGAAGGTGATACCGGCAACGTCACACCGGTGAATGTCGTCGGATTACCTGCATAGGTTGGCACAACTAAAAACGCACGACGATAAAGCGTGTATGTCGGTGGACTTGTCGGTAATGCTGGATTGCTCGAATTCACAGGGTCAGGCTGAACGGTTGGACGCAAAAACCATACGACTTCTGCAACTTCTGATTGAACGGTGCTACCGGCAAATTTTCCAGTAAAAGGCGCATTTTTACTGCGCACTGTGAACATCATGCCATCATCCGTATCACCAATCGGAAATGCCGATTCATCAATGTCAGTTGTCGCAGGATCGTTTACATTGCCATTGTTGCGATATGTTCCAGATGTGGGAGGAGGTGGATCGCTAAAGATCCCCTCAATGATCTGAAAATACCCCGCTCCCGATTCCGGCCGTTGCCAAGGCAGCACTTCAACCGTGAGGCCTTTTAAATCATCGCGCAACCGCTGGGCCGCCGAACGCAAACGATTCGTCATATCGATCGCCCCACGGGCGTCGTTAATGCGTGCACCCACTTCGGCAAACAATTGCGTGTAGGCCAGCATCAATAGAATGACGCAAACCAGCGAGACGAGCATTTCGACCAGCGTGAGACCTCGGCGCAAAGCTCGTCGTGCTACGCCGTTCATGGGTTTACCAATAGCCGCGGATGTATATCCGCGGACAGACGCACGTGAAGAAAGAGACCGAAACCCAGCCGGGACGAAGTTTAGCATTGCCATGTTCTGTTCCTGCGGACCAAGCCCCTGCTTGTGATCAGCCGTGCTGTTTTGATAAGCCCTGTCTAGCCCCACGTGGCCCGCATGTGGTGCGATACTTCAATTGCACCCCGAAATCGCCAAAAAGTCAAGCGAAAAGCTGCCGCAATCAGGGCTTTTCATTTTTTCAAACAGCGCAAAGCAGTGGCACGTGTTGAGTCCGCGCAGGGCATGATCCAACTTCAATCCACGCCCTTCCTTACGTCAGGGCGTGCCACCCGGAGCAAATTCTCTCAATTGAAAGAGTAAAAAGCCCTGGGATGATTGCTCGCACGATTGCACTGCTGGGCAAGCCAGCAGCGGCACCCAGGTGCGATGAGCTGTTTGAAAAAAGTGGCTTGTGTGTCACTTCGCGGGGGTCTGGAGTGTGTTTTCTTCGAGAGAAGCTGCCTTTTTGTGGTTTTATAAGTGTCCCAAAATGTGTCCCATTTATGTCCCAAATGCGACACAAACAGGGAACAATAAGTCACATACGGGTTACATTCGTGTACCTGTGTGTCTTACGCCTTTTTGGCAACCATGCGTTGCCTGGTTTCGATGAGCAGCAACCGGAACATGCGCAGTGCGACCGCAGTAGGCGATTTTTGGTGGGTGTTCGCGTGCGGCGCCTACACTCATCGCGATGATTTCCCGAAGGAGCGAATTTCTCGAAAATTAAGTTACCAAAGATCGTCGGCCGCCTTGCGCATGTGGCACACGAAGCTTGGCCGCGCCGACGCCTTGACGCCGGCAATCGCATTTGTACCATATGTACAGATAATGGTCAAGTGAATAGTTTAAATGGTCAGGGCAATTCATTTGTTCAAACTGCACGTAGGGCGTGATCCAACTTCAATCCACGCCCTTCCTTACGTCAGGGCGTGCCACCCA
>CAZIGP010000158.1:0-1414 GCA_964538425.1 uncultured Pirellulales bacterium
TTTTTGAGATCGACACGCACTGAGCTCAAGTAACGAGCATCGGTCAATGTTTAGACAGCAGGTAAAAGCTGAAAATTGCTGTTGCTACTTGGATCGTTCGGGTTCGTCGGCGGTGCCGCACGCTCAGCGCCTGGCGGCAGCGTCTCGGGCTGTGGCAATGTCGGCGTTTGAGGAGGCGGAAATATCCCGCTTCCTGCCCCGGGCTGCACTGGTTGTCCTAGCGGAATCGTTTCGACCGGCGGAGTTTGAACCATTTCTGCTGGCAGTGACGAATAGCAAGGATCGCCAGGAATTGGAGTCCCCGGCGGCACGCCACCACCACCCAGGGCTTGGTAGGTGTTGATGATGGCAGCCAGTTGCTGCTGCTTGGTATCGATCAACACCATCTTGGCTTCCATGAAATCGCGCTGCGCGAGCAACACATCAATGTATTCGGTGCCAGGGTGAGCAGCCTGGAACAGATCGGTGGCAATGGCGACCGATTCTTCAAGCGCTTTCAACTGCTGGCGTTTTACCTGAATACTGGCACCGTAGTTTTGCACCTTGGCCATCCGGTTGACGACCTCGGTGAAGGCATTGAGGATCGTCTTCTGATAATCGTAAACAGCCTGCAGTTGCTTGGCGTTTGCGGTGAGATAATCAGCCTTGATCGCCCGCCGATTGATGAGTGGCCCAACCAGGTTTGCGCCGACGTTGTAAATCAACGATTCCGGCGTGACGAACAGATATCTCATTTGGAAGGCTTCATAGCCGACCCCAGCATTGAGACTCAACGACGGGTAAAAGCGAGCGCGGGCAACCTTCACATCGAGTCCGGTAGCCTGCAGCTCGCGCTCGGCTTGCCGGATGTCGGCACGGTTTTGCAACAACTGGGGTGGTACGCCAACAGCAAGCGCGTTCAGATGCAGATCGAGAAATTTCGATGGATCTCGCTCAACTCGCTGCGGGTAGCGACCAAGCAAGAAGTTGATTCGGTTCTCGACCTGCACGATCTCCTGCTGAATGATCAACTTTTCGCTTTGGTTCTTGCGAACCTCTGCCTCAAAACGCTGGACGGGCAACTCAGTGTCGCGGCCTGCAGCCTTATAGTCTTTGGCGGTCTCTAGACTTCGCTGTTGAATCTGAATCATTAAGTCGAGCGTCGCCATCCGGTTATCGAGCGCCATCAACTCGTAATAATTCTCCGCAATCTCAGCAACCAAGCGTGTGACAACGTAGTTCTGGCCATCGGCGGTGCCCAGGTAGCGATATACTGCGGCATTCTTCGCGTTTCGTAGTCTTTTCCAGATGTCCACTTCCCAAGTGATATCGGCGGCGACAAGAAAATCAGGCAGCGGTTCAGGGAATGGCTTGCCGGGGAGCACATCAAGTTGATCTTCAACGGCTCCTTCAGCTCGTAGTTGAACTGCCAGTT
>CAZIGP010000158.1:1424-6336 GCA_964538425.1 uncultured Pirellulales bacterium
GGCTCCTTCAGGCGTGTAGAGGCCAGGTTTGTCGATGCTAGCGCTCCCCCCGAGACCTACGAAGGGAAGGTAGGCCCCACTCCGGCCCAGCACTTCGTAATTGGCGATTTGGACATTTTGGTTGAGGATCTTCAGCTCTTGGTTGCCGGCCATCGCTTGGCTTACCAAGCCCGCGAGCGTTGGATCGTTAAAAAACTCCTGCCAACACTTTTGCGCCGTGCTTTCCGCACTGGTGAGTCCATTGAAGGTGTCCGGCAGCGCCGGTCCGGGATCCGCCTTTTGCAGCTTCGGTAGGCAACAGCCCGGCAGTAGCAGCAGGATGCTGATGCCAATCGCTATCGAAAGATCGCGGTGCTTACTCTGCTTAGTGTTCGAAGAGTTCGCTAAGCGGTTCATCGTGTTCATCCTTGAGTAGATGGCGCCCGTCGGCGATCTTGCCAAACAGGTAATAGAGTCCCGGAATCACTAACACCCCGACCACGGTTCCCATGAGCATTCCGCCGACTCCCGTCGCGCCAATCGTGCGATTTCCAATCGCACCGGCGCCGGTGGCAATGACAAGCGGAATAAGACCGGCAATAAACGCGAAGGAGGTCATCTGAATCGGCCGGAAGCGGAGTTTTCCACCTTCAATCGCTGCATCCTTAAGCGATAAGCCCTCTCGGCGCCGCTGCACTGCGAATTCAACGATCAAAATTGCGTTTTTGCCCAGGAGGCCGACCAGCATAATCAAACCAATCTGGGCCCAAACGTCGTTGGCGAGTCCCACTGCCTGCAGCATGAAGAAGGAACCAAAAACCCCAATTGGCAGCGACAAGACGACCGCCAGCGGAATGATAAAACTTTCGTACTGCGCGACCAGCACGAGATAAACGAAGGCGACGACGATCAGGAAGATGTAAACTTGCTCGTTCCCCTTTCGGGATTCGTCATAAGAGAGCCCTGCCCAGCCAATGCCGTAACCTCGAGGCACCACATTCGAATCGGCTGCGACCTCCTGGACCGCCTTGATGGCCTGGCCGGTGCTGAAGCCGGCAGCCGGCGCACCTTGAATGACGGCACAGGGATACAGATTGAAACGTGTGATCTCGTTCAGACCCTGCTGTTCCTTGATCGTCATGAAGGAAGAGTAAGGGACCATTTCCCCTTTTTCATTCTTGACGAACATGTTTTTCAGATCCTCCGGCATCCGCCGGAACTCCGGCCATGCCTGGACATAGACCTTGTAGAACTGGTTGAAGAGAATGAAGCCTTGCTCGTAAGTGCTACCGACCTGGATATTGAGGTTGTCCAGTACTGATGCCGTCGTCAGCCCTTTCTGGTAGAGCTTGTCAGTATCGATGACCAGTTCGTGCTGCGGGTAGTTCGCGGTGTAAAAGGTGAATAGGTTCTTGATCTCCTTGCGCTTGGACAAAGCGGCCATGAACTTCTCGTTGATTTCACCCAAACGCTTGTAGTTGGCCGTGCTCGATTGGGTCTCGTCGAGGAGAACCAGCGAGAAGCCACCGGCGGTGCCAAAGCCCGGGACCGCCGGGGGTTCAAAGAACTCGAGCTTAACGCCGCTCATCTCACGGCATTTCTCCTCGAGTTCTTCAATGATTTGGCGTGCGGTCAGCTTGCGATCCGACCAATCTTTGAGGTTGATAATGCAAGTTCCTGCGTTGGAGCCCCGGCCCTCGGTCAGAACCTCATAGCCGGCAACCGAGGTGACGGAAACGACTCCATCGACCTCTTTGGCTAGCTTTTCCAATTCCTGGGACTTGGCATTGGTGAATTCGAGCGTAGAGCCGGCGGGCGTTTGAAGAACAGCGTAGATGATGCCTTGGTCCTCGCCCGGGATAAAGCCGCTTGCCATCTGGGTATTCACAGCAGCAATACCGAAGGCAAAGCCCCCGACGATAGCCAAAGTCACCATACGGCGCGTAACGATTAGCCGCAGAATCCCGCCATAAATGTTGGTGACCACGTCAACCGCGCGGCTAAAAGGACGCTGCACAAAAGGCACAAGAATCAGCAGGAAGCCAATCGGTCCCCACAAGATGTAAGCCAAATAAGTAATCCCCGCTAAGATCGGCAACCCAACAAATACATAGGTCAAAATGGTCCTAAATCCGCGTCGCTTCTTCGCTTTCTTTTGACTTAGCTCATCGCCTGAGTCGGCGTGAGCGTGAGGTTTGAGAATCATCGCGCAGAGCACGGGCGTTAATGTCAGAGCAACCACGCCGGAGAGAATGATCGACGAGGCCATCGTGATGCCGAACTGGCGATAAAACATGCCGACAGGCCCAGTGACGAAGGTCACCGGAACGAAAACGGCGGTCATCACCAGTGTGATGGCGATAATCGCGCCGCTGATCTCGTGAAGCACCTCCATACTTGCCCGATAGGGTGAAAGGTGCTTTTCGGCCATTTTGGCGTGCACCGCTTCGACTAGCACGATCGCATCGTCCACGACAACGCCGATGGCAAGAACCATGGCAAACAGGGTAATCAAGTTGATGGAGAGGCCCATCAGCCGCAAAATAAAGAAAGCTCCAGTTAGGGATACCGGAACCGCCAGTGTCGGAATCAACGTCGAGCGTAAATCGCCCAGAAACATGTAGACTACGAGCGACACCAAAATGAATGCCTCGAGCAGGGTATGCAGCACCTTTTCGATGGACTCGTCCACAAACTTGGAAACGTCGTAGGCGATCTCGTAATCCATCCCGGGAGGAAACGACTTCTTCATCTCCTCGAGTTTTGTTTTGATTTCCTCAATGACTTCAGCCGCGTTGGAGCCGGGCGCTTGCTTGAGAACGATCGATGCGGCAGGATGACCGTCGACGTCCGAGTAGATGTCGAAGAACTCCGAACCAAGTTCGATGCCAGGGCGATCTTTTTGATCTTTGGTTTTGCCCGCATGTCCGCCTTGACCGGGTGACGGCGATTCTTTGCCGTCTCCATTTGCCTGTTCGCTGCTAACCTGCTTTACATAGACCGGGTCGTCTTGAGGAGGCACGCAGATGTCTTTGAGCCGCAGAATTTCACCATTCGGCTTGGCTTTCAGAATGATGTTTCCGTACTGCTCCGCCTTGTTAAATCGCCCGATATAGGTCAGGACGTACTCTTTCGACTGTGAGGTCATGCCCGTGGCCTGACCGAGGCGGCCAGGGGAGCCGATGATGCTTTGCTCCCCCACGGCCTTCATCACATCTTCCACGGAGATGTTGTAGGCACGCATGCGATCGGGGTTTAACCAGATTCGCATCGCGAAACTTCGGTTGCCGAGATTCCTGGGGATACCCATGCCCTGAATCCGCTTGAGTTCGGGCATGATGTAGACGTTGGCATAGTTGAAAAGATCTTTCTGGTCCGTGTGCGGGTCTGTGCTGTAAAGGTTCAGATACATGAGCATGCTTGGCACAACCTGGCTGACCAGAATGCCTTCGCGCACCACCAAAGGCGGCAGCCGGCTTAACATGATGTTGACGCGGTTTTGCACGTTCACGACGTTGATGTTCGGGTCTGTGCCTGGCTCGAAATAGATCGTAATTGTCGCCTCACCGGCGCTGGTGGCCGACGAGATCATGTACCGCATGTTCTGGACGCCGTTGATGGATTGCTCCAGCGGAATCAAGACCGCGTCGACCAAGACGTTGGCACTTGCGCCGGGATACGCAATGGATACCATCACGGTCGGCGGCGCAATGTCCGGGAATTGTGCGATCGGAAGGGTTTCGATCCCCAGCACTCCCAAGAATAGGAGGAGGATCGAAATCACGATCGCCAATGCCGGCCGGTGAAGGATTTTTGTGAACATGCTCAGAGATCGATAAGAGGCCTTCTTAGAGTGCCGGAAAGCCGTTGCTATTCCGCGTGAAACTTTTGATGCGCTAGGGCCTCGCCTGGTTTCTCAAACTCGTATTCCACCTTCTCGCCATCGTGAACCTGCTGGATTCCCTCCAAAATGATCTTGTCTTTCATTTCAAGCCCGCTCTTGATGACATAGATGTCCTCCAACTCGTGAAGGATGGTGACTGGGCGCTGGTGCACCACGTCATCGTCACCGACGACGTAAACGTACAGCTTGTCAAGAATCGGGAAGGTTGCCCGCTGGGGGATCACGGTGGCGCCCTTTAACGTTCGGCTGATCAACACGGTGCCCGTCTGACCGTGACGCAAGAGGCGGTTTGGGTTTGGAAAATCTGCACGGAACTGGATATTCCCAGTTTCGTTGTTGAAATCGGCCTCGACCGCAACGATCTTGCCGATCTGCGAAAACTTGTCGCCGTTCGCAAGTAGCAGTTCGATTTGCTCACTTTCTTTATCGTGACGTTCCGCGGCCATGTATTCGAGGTAGTCGGCCTCGGGCACATTGAAATAAACCCACATCACGTCATTATCGGACAGTGTCGTGAGGATGTCCCCTTCCGAGATTCGGCTACCGTGCTGATTCATCAAGCGATCGATGATGCCGTCGAAGGGCGCTTTGATTTCGGTGAAGTTCAATTTAGCCCGCGCGAGCGCCACCTTGGCGTTGGCCTTGTCGAGCCTAGCCTTGGTCAGCGCCAGTTCCTGCTGCGAGACTCGGCCTTTATCGAGTAACCGTTGCGTGTTGTCGTATTCAATCTGCGCCTGCTGAGCTTCAGCCACTTCCGAGTCCAACTCAGCCTTGAACAGGACTGGGATAATTCTGAACAAACAATCTCCCTGCTTCACCGCCTGCCCCTCTTTAACAGTGATCTCGTCGAGATACCCTCCCTCCAGCGCGCGAAGTTCAATGTGGCGGCGCGAGTGGATCTGGCAGACGTATTTCTGGGTCGTAATAACATCCTTGGCGATAGGACTGGTCACCACAATCTTGTGCTGCGCCTCGTGCTCTTCATGGTTCTCCTGCGCCTCCGACTTGTGGCATCCTGGTAGCGCAAGA
>CAZIGP010000158.1:6346-8292 GCA_964538425.1 uncultured Pirellulales bacterium
TCGGTGCGGTTTTCATGGGGGGAAATGTGTTGGAAGGTTGGCTCCCGACTCGATGTCGGGACGATTTGATGAAGTGGTGGGGATGGTAGGTGTGTTGAGAAGCTCTATATTTTGTTGCTTGTACTTCGTGATGACAGCATGCGAGGTTTCTCACTTTGCCATGTATCGTTCTGCTTAGGGCCGTGTTGAAACGCGACATGTCGGCACCGGCAAAAGTGAAATCCCGGCGTTGCTGTCTCCTTAGTTCAATTGTTTGATGTCTGTGCTCTGCTGGCAAAGTGTTGGTGCCTTTTTGCGGGCGGCAGCAAGTCGACCGAGCGCTCAAACTGCTGGTGTAGAGGGACGCATTGCTAGCCCCATGAGTCCATACAATTCCTCTAAACGGCATATTCGGCATAATAGACGAAAAAAATCGAAAATGTTGTTTACTTTTTCTTAAGAATTCGGGTTTGCGCGTGCGTGAAAGCACGTCACGATCGGTATTTGCAGCTCGACAGCTAAGAAAGCGGCCACAAGATGACAGCGAAAAAAACTTGGCTCGCAGCCGAAAATGAACCATCCGTGTGAGCGAGGGGACAGCCCGTTGAACTTTTTGCTTTAAGTCCATGCCCACGCTTTGGGGGTCATGTCTTAGGCTTCAATGCATCAACAAATGATCATCAGCAAGGCGAATATTCTCCAAATCCGTCGAAGATTTTTACCGCGTGCTATTTAGATCGCTAGGCATGGATGATCTCGCCGCCATTAGATGAAAAACTTGGCCGTACATATAACTGATCTTGATCAAGGCTAGAGACAAGACGCAGGCAGCGGCCTGATTTCTTAAATATGGTGGGGAGCTTACGGAGTTTTTTAGGCGAGCCGAGCGATACTGCGATCATGCGACTAATGCGATCTCTTTTGAATGCGTTCAATGCACTCAAGCGACAACAGTAATGATCGTGGCAAATGAAATGGATCTTTCACAGGTAACGCGACGACGTCGGCAGTTGGCTCACCGTTGCGGCGTAACCGCTGAATCCATTCGCCGGCGGTGGGATGTGGAAAGTGCATAAATGCGTATTCAGAAATTTTAGTATGCCATTCGAGACACCAATCCTCGCCGCACAGTTCATAAGCGCGCAACAGAGCATACATTGCCTCCACGTGTGTCCACCAAAGTTTGTAGTCAGCGAATGGCCATCCCACATCGCGCGCCCCTTCTGCGTCAACGGCAAGAAAAAGTCCGCCATGCTGTTGATCCCACCCAATTTCCAAATGCCGCTTGATTAATTGCACTGCTTGATAGATGCGTTCTTTATGATTGTGTACTTGAGCCACGTCCAATTGAAACCACATGCTTTCAATGACATGGCCAGGCACCACAGCAGTGCCTAGCGAGCAAGGCGCCTCAGATCCGTCTACATTAACTCTCTCCAGTATTAAGTTGCGATGAGGGCGAAAAAAGCAGGAGAAGATTTGGTCGCTCAGCGCCAGGGCAACTTGAAGGCATGCTTCATTCTGTAGTTGATCGGCGGCTTCGAGAAAGCACAGGCTGAAAATCATCGGGATGCCATGCACTTGCATCCCTGGAGGAATGGGGTAAGGGAAATGCGGAATCTGATCGTGCGGTCGCTGGAGAGCTTGCATCACAGCAACTGCCGTGCGTCGCAACCATTTTCTCGCATCTTCGTCGTCTGTGGCACGTGTGTACTCCGCCAGTCCATACAGTGCAAAACCATCGACGTAAATGCTTTCGTTTTCACGCAAGGGTGTCCCATCGAATGCAACGCACAATCTCCAAGCTTCACCATTCCATCCGTGCGCACAACAAAATCGTTTGATGTTTTCGGCCAACTCCAGATAATGCCGCTGCTTTGTTCGGCGGTAAAGGCGACTGAACACCCATACGGCGCGCCACTGGCTCCAAAGCCATTTATCGCGGTTTATGATTGTCCCTTCGTCTG
>CAZIGP010000159.1:0-8247 GCA_964538425.1 uncultured Pirellulales bacterium
CCGATATCAGATTTAGGAACATTACCGCTAGTCATTGTTCGCCCGCCGGAAGGACTTTCCACGGCCACGATTTATCGGACCCGCCAGCCAAGTGATACAACCCAATCGGTCGATCCATTTCTGGCTTTGGTTCGGAGTCGAAGTTGGCCAGGAATTGGAAAGATTGCCCACAATGGGCTGTTGCCGGCGGCTCGACAGTTGTTACCTAGCATTGAAAACGTGCTTGAGCGATTGAAGAAAGCAAGTTGCCCGATGGTTGGTATGAGTGGCAGTGGTAGCAGTTGCTTTGCCGTGGCACGAAATCGTGCCGAAGCGAATCGATTGGCACGGCGATTGCGGAACGAGCGAATTGGGCAAGCGTGGTCGGTCCGGACACTGTAAGTTGGAACTGCTTGAAGGATTCGGAATTCGTGAGAATTTCGCTGGTACGATTGTGCGGAATTCTTATGAATTCCGCTACATGAGTGCAACTAGGATTCGAGAATATCAATTAAGTTTGTCGTTCATAGCGATGTTATCTAGTAGGAATTTCCCTTTGGGATCAAGGGTAAACGCGTTAGTTTCGCAAGGAGAACGGCCGTGGAAATCACTGAAGTTCGCATCAAGTTGATGGAAGAGCCAGGCGAGCGATTGCAAGCATTTTGTTCGATTACGTTCGATGACTGCTTTGTGATTCGCGACTTAAAAATTATCGAAGGGACGAATGGCCCTTTTGTGGCCATGCCCAGTCGTAAATTAACTTCGCATTGTCCGCAATGCGGTTCTAAAAATCATTTACGCTCTAACTTTTGCAATGAATGCGCGGCCAAGTTGAATACCAACCGGGCGCCTCTCGACGAAGATGGTCGCGCTAAACTTTACGCCGATATTGCGCATCCGATTAATAGCCAATGTCGAGAAGCGATCCAAGAACGTGTTATCAGTGAGTTCCGCGAAGAACAAGAACGCGCTAAACAACCTGGCTACGTTTCGCGGTACGACGATTTTGACATCGACGATTATCCTCCGGTTCGTAATCACCGCGGGGCAGGGCGAAGTCATCCGACAACGAACTACTCTCGTCCTGGCAGCGAACCGGCGTCTCGAATGCAACATGCCGAACCAGGCCCTCGTGCGCCACACCGTTCAGCAGCACAACAGCGTTCAGCAGCTCAGCGCACTTCGCATCGACCGCCAGCGACTGAAACGCCTGTAAACAATAGCGGTGAAGATTCGTCGCCTAAACTCGACGAATTTGGCGCGGGAATTTTCTAAGGGTTAGGTAATTCTTGCGGAATTGATCGATTTGCTTGTCAAGATAATGCTGGCCGTGGGTGAGGCTGCTGATATATCGGCGGTTCTTTCTGCCTGCAGGCCGTGATTTTTTGCGATTCTCGGGTAAGATATTGGCTCTGACTTTGCGCGCCAAGAATCATGCAACTCCTCAGATTCCATGCAAAATGTTCTCGCAATCGTACTCGGTGGCGGACGTGGCACGCGGCTTTATCCGTTGACCAAATATCGATCGAAGCCTGCGGTACCACTGGCCGGAAATTATCGGCTGATTGACATTCCTTTATCGAACTGCATTAACAGTGGCGTACAGCGGATGTACGTTCTCACGCAGTTCAACTCGGTGAGTTTGCACCGACACATCCGCCGCACTTACACATTCGACGGCTTCAGCGGAGGGTTTGTTGAAATTCTTGCTGCGCAGCAAACCAACGAAAGCTCGAACTGGTATCAAGGCACTGCCGATGCCGTGCGGCAGAATTTGCGTTATGTCGAAGAGTCGGCCGCGGATTACGTGCTGATCCTTTCCGGTGATCAGCTTTACCGCATGAACTACGCCGACATGCTTGCGACGCATCGGAAGGCCGAGGCCGACGTTTCGATTGCTGCGATGCCGGTTACTCGTGAAGCCGCTCACGCCTTTGGGATTATGCGTGCCGACGATACGGGACGCGTCGTCGGATTTTTGGAAAAACCAAAGACCGATGCTGAAGCGGACATGGTTCGCACCGAGCCGAGTTGGATCGACGCCCATGGAATACCAAGCAAGGGTCGGGATTTGCTCGCGAGTATGGGAATTTATCTATTCAACCGGGAGGTGCTGATCGAGGTGCTGACCAAGACCGAATATCACGATTTTGGCCGTGAGGTGTTCCCGGCCTCGATGCGTGCGCGAAAAGTTCACATGCATTTGTTCGATGGATATTGGGAAGATATTGGGACGATCAAGTCGTTTTATGAATGCAATTTAGAATTGGCGAAGCCGAATCCGCCGTTTGAATTAGCATCGGCCACTGCGCCGATTTACACTCGCGCCAGGTTTTTGCCACCTTCGCAAATTCAAGGCGCTCAGATCACCAATAGCTTGATTTCCCATGGTTGCCAAATTGAGCCTGGCGCGATCATCGAAAACAGTGTGATTGGCTTGCGTACCCGCATCGGCCGTGATGTGGTGATTCGCAACAGTGTTTTACTGGGGGATGATTTTTACGAAGAGAATGGCAAAAACGGCCAAGACGCAATACCACTGGGCATCGGCGCTGGCAGCGTGATTGAACGAGCAATTATCGACAAGAATTGCCGTATCGGACAACGTGTGCGAGTGGTTAACGAACGTAAGCTGGAATCTTCTCCCGAAAACGACCATTGCATGATCGTTGATGGCATTGCCATGGTTCAGCGAGGCGCCACCTTGCCGGATGGGTGGAAATTGTAGCAGGCTCAGTGCGATAGCAACTTCTGTATTTGTTGCCATGCACCCCACAGGCCGGCAATTAATAAACCGACGACTGACAAGCACAAAAAGAAATCCCACGCGCGGCCGGGCGTGATTCGAGGATCGGCTCGACGATAGCGATAATACAATGCCGCGCCGCCAAGCATTGGTAGCATGACGGCCTGAGCCATGCCGCTGAGCAACACCAAGGTGACGGGACTTTTATTCCACGCGTAAATGCCGAAACAAACAAACGGCAGCACTCCGCAAAGCACTTGCACCCACCAACGAAAAGCTTCTGGAGTATTGGCCCCGAATCCAAAGACGCGAATGGCATCGGAAGTTGTTCGCGCATGCCCCGCTGTGGCAACGTAAAACGTTTTATACAGCACGGCCGATGCGCAGATCCAAAACACGACTCCGGCCCAATCGCCAAAGACGTGGGAGTACATGCTTGTCAGAGTGGGCACGACTTGACTGTCGCCGGGCACTTGTCCAGAACGATTCAGAACCGTGGCACCCAGCAAGTAAAAGGCCACTGTGGCGATGGTGTAAACCACCATTGAGCACCAGCAATCCCAGCGCATTACACGTAGCCAACCTTGAGCCCGTTCGGCCCAGGCGCTGGTGTTGTTCTTCGGACCAGCATATCGAGCATAGCCGTATTCGAGGCACCAGTAGGGATAAGAAATTAGTTCCGAAGCTCCGACGCCGATAATGCCAAACGTGGCGAGTGCGGTGAACAGCGGATTGAACTCGCTGGATTTTTCCGGCAATTGAAAGCTTAAGCCTTGCTGAATTTCTGACCAAGAGATGGCGTATTCCGCGGTTGTTTGTAGCATTATCAAATTGATAATAGTTACGATCGTGCAACCAAGAACCAAAATGGTTGAAACGGCTTGCACCATTCGATAGCGGCCGATTACTAACATCGTGGCGGTGATTAACGTGACGATTCCGCTCCAGATAATGTCATCCCAGGTATAGCCGGAAGGATTTTGTGGCCGGCCGCCGTTTTCTTGTTCCCAACGTTGGATAATTTCTTTTCGTTGGGCTGCTTGCTCGGAAGTGAGCTGACGATTGTCGGTTGGTAATCCTGCGGTCGTGGTACGTTTGGCAAGTTGTCGATCGAATTCTTGCTGCGCCGCTTTTACTTTTGTTGTTTCTAACGAGTGTTGTTTAAAATCTCCCGTTATCGGTAGGGGAGTTGCCAAGGTTTGGCCGACGATTCCGACAATTCCGCCTAACTGCGCGAAACTGCACACCGCCATGACCACCCAATACCACATGAGCCAATTCACACGCAGCCGCGGGCCGGGCACGAGGTTCAGCGCTTCCATCGTGCCATGCCCTTCGGTAATGGCATAGCGGCCGAACTCCACTTGAGCGAAAACCTTGATGACACAGCCCACGATGATCAGCCAAAGTAGTGCAAAGCCTGCTTCGGCGCCGGTTTTAGTTGTGGCGATCAACTCTCCACTGCCTACGATGGATGCGGCAATGACCATTCCCGGTCCCAAACGCATCAGAATACCACGAATGGAATGTGGCGGCGTTTCGATCAGCAATACCGGTGTGCTCTGATCGCGAGTATTGTCAGCCGTTTGATTCATTCCTTGGCAGCCTTGTTCGATCTGCAAGATGAAATCGCTATCGCTTGTGGCAGCGGTAAATTTTCCTTACGGTAAGCGAATTCGGTAAGGATTGAAAGAACGACGCAGGAATTATGGTCAGGATCGAGAAACCATCGTGATGGCTATTCGAGCCGTTCGCCGGGGTGAATGGTGTGGCCGCGTAAAAATTCGCCGGCGGCCATGACGCGTTTTCCGGCGGGTTGAAGGGAATCGATTTGAAGTAAACCTTCTCCGCAGGCCACAACAAGGGTATTTGGCGATGCTTCCATAATCGTGCCAGGAGTTGCTGGCTCACTTTTTTGTGCGGGCAGCGGCGTTACTTTTTCTAAGATCAATCGCAAGGGCTCCGCATTGGACAGTTTGCAAAACGTATACGTCTTGGGCCACGGTTGCAATGCACGTACTTGATTGGAAATGGCGGCGGCGGGACGAGACCAATCGACTTGGCCATCTTCTTTTTTAAGGCGGGGAGCTTTGGTGGCAAGATTTGCCGCTTGGGAAACCACGTTTTGAGTATCGCCGCGCGAAAGCATCTCGATTGCTTTGATCACTGCGCTAATACCAAGCTCTGCCAGGCGTATTTCAAGATGCGGGGTGGTTTCTTGTGGTTCAATCGGTGTGCGGACTTGAACCAAGCAGGGACCTGCATCGAGCTGCGGGGTCATGTGGATGACGGTGACGCCGGTTTCAGTTTCTCCATGATAGATGGCCCAGTTGATGGGAGCTGCGCCACGATATTTGGGAAGCAGCGAAGCGTGGAGATTGATGCCGCCTAAGCGGGCGAGTGATAATGCCTCGCGTGAAAGAATTTGTCCGTAGTCGCAAACCACAAACAACTCTGCCTTTTTTTCGGTAAGCCATGCCTTCGCTTCCTGCGAATTGATGCTCTCTGGCTCGAAGACTTCGAGTTGGTGCTGGTGGGCCACTTCCCGCATGGGATTGAGAGGTGTTTTTTCGCGCCGATGAACCGGTCGATCGGGCCTGGTGATGAGGCCAAGGATTTGATGTTGCGAAGCGAGCAATGCTTGAAACATCGGCACGGCAAAGGGGCCGGTGCCCATAGTCACAATGCGGAGTGGGGAATGGGGAATGGGGAATGAAGGCAGAACAGTTGAATCATGAGGCGATGGCTTTGTTGCCGAACCTTGGTTCTTAACTTCAGTTTGATTATTCCATTCCGCATTCCCCATTCCGCATTCCCCATTTCCTATTAGGTTCTTAGCTTTTCCAGTTCTTGCCAGCGGCGCTCGATTTCTTCGTCGGTGGGCATTTCGCCTCGTTCACGCTGGCTTTGGAATTGGATTTCGAATTCTTGAACTACTCCTCGGACTTCTAATTGGGCGGTCGGGCTAAGGCGGTCGATGAAGAGCTTGCCATCGAGGTGATCGGTTTCGTGTTGAATTACGCGGCCCAATAAGCCGTCGGCTTCAATATGGATGGGTTCGCCACGAAGGTTGTAAGCATCGACGGTGACTTGTTCGGGACGACGCACTTCGGCGTACAATCCTGGAAGACTGAGACACCCTTCCTCGGCTTCGGCAGTTCCTTTCTGTTTACTAAGCACGGGGTTGATAAACACCAATTCTTCGCCGCTGTCGGGGTCGGCCTTGAGATTCGCTACAAAAAGCCGATAGGGTAAATCGACTTGGTTGGCGGCCAGGCCGACGCCATTGGCTTCGTACATCAATTCGAACATACGCGCGATGATGTCGCGCAATTCTGCATCGACTCGCTTGAGCGGTTTAGAAACTCGCCGCAATGTCGGGTGCGGATACTGAATAATCTTCAAATCGGCCATGTGAAATTTTACTCAAAACGTGTGTGGAGTGAACGGAACATTGTACGGTCCGCAACTCAATTCATAAACGTGCCAGCAACTATTTTTGCTTACGAGCTATACCTTCTAAATGCACACGGCGGGCGTTGTTTCGGCGGGTTCTCTCGCGGCGTCGACACTGACGGCAGCGGATGGCTTTTGTCCAACGGCCGCCTTTAGCAACTTCGTACCACCATTTTTGTCGCGTAGCGGTCCAGACTTCTTCTTTTCCACAATCGCAGCACTGGAAGGGAACGTCGATGTAGTAACCACGTTTGACAAAATCGGGGCCATCATCGTA
Source organism: uncultured Pirellulales bacterium (assembly GCA_964538425.1). Taxonomy (GTDB): domain Bacteria; phylum Planctomycetota; class Planctomycetia; order Pirellulales; family JADZDJ01; genus JADZDJ01. The sequence continues at coordinate 6,459 of CAZIGP010000159.1, forward strand.
ACTATTATCATGTGCTAACGCATCGACATTGACCACAACCTCGCGCGCCATTTTACGCTCCCACAAAGTGCGACGCCGGGCTTCTTTTTCGGCTGCCTGTTTTTTAAGTTTCGCCTTGCGCTTTGCAGTCAACTCTGCTCGCCGTTGTTTATTGCTTTTCATGAAAACTTAGCCAGGAGGCGTTGTAATTGGCGGCGGTAGCTAAAGTGCTCGACTTCAAGCAAGTGTCGTGGCGTGCGGACGTATTGGATGCCGTTGCCAAGATCTGTCTGCGGTTGAGATTTGAGGCGGCGGAATTTATTGGCGAGCGGGGAGTTTTGCTGCTGGAGATGGATGAAGCGGGAAATGAGTTGTGATTGATAATGGGCCAGGCACCAGATGCCACTGTCGGGTTGGATCATGCCGGCAATGAACAGATTGTCGTACCGTGGATGAAAAACGTTCATAAAAAGTTGCGGCTTGCCATCTTTCCAATTCAAATACTGCTGGTTGATGAATGGAAAGCTGAGATTGAAGCCGGTGGCATAGACAATGACATCGATTGGCTCGACGCTGCCGTCGACGAAGCGCACTTGGTTGCCACACAATTCGGCCACTTCGGGCTTGGGCTTGATTCGGCCGTGGCCAACGAAGTACATCATTTGCGAATTGATGATCGGATGGGTCTCGAACAACTTGTGATCGGGCTTGGGTAATCCGAATTCTTCTGGCGGGCCGAGTGCGATGCGAATTACGCGGGCGGCCAATCGACGCCGCAGCCAGAGGGGCGTATGCCAACGGAGAAAAAATTCGCCACAGCGATCGGCCGGTTTGCCGCGAATGAATTTTGGCAAAAAATGATACCCGCGGCGCATGCTGTGAAACGTGGCGGCAGCAAACTGCGCGGATTCAACGGCGATGTCGCACCCGGAATTGCCCGCGCCGGTGACGAGTACACGCTTTTCGGCCAAAACTTCTGGTGTTTTGTATTGGGACGAGTGCAGAACCGTGCCGCTAAACTTGCCTGGATACTGCGGCCAGTTTGGATCCCAATGGTGGCCGTTCGCAATGACGATGCCGCGGTATTTTCGCTGCTCGCCATTTGCCAGCGTGACGATCCAACCGCTCGCCGACGCATCGCTTGGCTCAACACGGACTACGCTGGTATTGAATTGAATCAGCTCACGAAGCCGAAAATGATCGGTGTAGGAGCGGAAGTATTCTTGCACTTGCTGCTGACTGGGATACTCGGGCCAGTCTTCAGGCATGGGAAAATCTGGATACTGAGTTAGCAACTTCGAGCTGATCAGATGGGCTGAACGATAGACACTGCTCGACGGTCGGCCGTAGTACCAATTCCCTCCGACGTCGTCTTCGCGTTCCAAGCATTCCACGGGAATGCCCGCTTCGTGCAGATTTTTCAGCGCCGTCAGTCCGGAAGCACCGGCTCCGATCACACCGTATGTTTCGCTGGACTGTTCGATGGTATCCGACATCCGAAAACTAGAAATGAAGACTGAAGGCGTATAAGCCAGTTGTTATGTACACTCGCTAATATACTATCTTGACTTTGAGAAGATACGGGGCAGCGGGCGGCCACATAATTACCAAGAATAGTCTATGATCGAGATTGTCGCTGTTTATCGAATTCTCGTGGGCTTAAGAAAGTTAGAACTTTGTGCTGTTCGCGAAAAATTATTGCTAGTCTCGCGATATTGCTGTCGTCACAATTTGGTGCGAGGAAATTTGCGTTCTAATGGCGCGCGGACATTTAGAAATTCAATAAAAAAGAATTCCTTTGCAACAACGC
>CAZIGP010000160.1:0-5844 GCA_964538425.1 uncultured Pirellulales bacterium
GGGCCGTAACGATTGGCGCCTGGATCATTGCTGGCTTGCTTGCACCGCTGGCCACCGATAACACACCCAGACCGATGTCGATGCCGTTCGATGCCGAAACCGAATTGAATTAAACCTTGTTCATGGTTCATCGTTCCTAATTCACCGTTTATATGTCACCCAGCGACCCTAACATCACGTGGATTGAAGAACCGAAACTCGGTCTCGGCGGGCGCATGTATCTGCCGCTATTCGTCCAAGGGCTCACCACCACGTTCAAGCACTTGGTCGGTCCCAAGGTCACGGTCAGCTTCCCCGAAGAACGGCCGAAGGTTGGCAACCCGTTAATCTACCGTGGCGTGCATCGGCTGAACAAAGACGGTGAAGGCCGCGTGAAATGCGTCGCGTGCTTCTTGTGTGCCACGGCGTGCCCGGCGCACTGTATCGATATCGTTGCTGCCGAAAGCCCGTGGCCCGATCGAGAAAAGTATCCTGAGAGCTTCACGATCGACGAGTTGCGTTGTATTTTCTGCGGCATGTGCGAAGAAGCTTGCCCTGTAGATGCGATCGAACTCACCAGCTTGCTAGACCTAACGGGTCGCAGCCGTGAAGAGATGATGTTCGATAAAGAAAAGCTGCTCAGCGTGTACGAGATGACAAAAGATGCCGAACCCATGAAATCCGCAGCGCTGGGAGGCACGCTATGACCGGCCTGTGGATTTTGGCTCAAGCAACCAGCGACGCCGGCGAAGGGGGCGCAACCTATTCGCGCTGGATGGAAATTGCTAAGCATCCAATCGCGTGGACTGTTGTGCTGGGTGCTATCGCCATGTGGCTGATGTTGCCGCGCGGTGCGGCGAAAGGTCGGCGCATCGGTGCAGTGCTAGGCATCGCGGCACTTGGTTGTTTGGCATCGTGCTTGTTGCCGCTAGGACCCTGGGGAGACAACGTCGTCTTTTGGATTCTCGCAGGCATCACGTTGGTAGCAGCCGTTTGCACGGTCACATTCCGCAGCCCGGTGTATTGTGCCGTGTGGTTTGCATTGGCCTTGGTTGGCACGGCGGGAATCTTCATGGTGCAAGGTGCACAGTTCTTAGGCGTCGCAACCATTGTCGTTTACGCCGGTGCTATTCTCGTGACGTTTCTGTTCGTGCTCATGCTGGCGCAGCCAGGCGGCGATGCGTATTACGACCGCATCAGTTGGGAGGGGATGCTGGCTGCCGCCACCGGCGCGGTGCTAGTTGGAGTTTTGTCGATGACCATCAGTAAGCTGGAACTCGACAAGCTCAAAAGTCCTGAGGCCGCTACGCTTGAAAAAAATATCCTCGCCGAAGAACATGTCGCCAAACTTGGCACTGAATTGTTTGGTCGCCATCTAATTGCTGTTGAAATCGCTGGCACGCTGTTGCTCGTCGCGCTGGTCGGAGCAACCGCAATCGTCAGTGCGCAGCACAATCGCCTCTCGGTCAAAAACAATGATGGTCTCGCCGCTGCACGGCAGGAGGCCGCGGGATGAACGAAGCTCATTTATTAAATAATTCGCTGCTTGTCGGCGCCGCATTATTTTGCATCGGTCTAGTCGGTTTCCTCGCACGGCGGAATATGATCGTGATGTTCCTCTGTGCTGAAATGATGCTACAAGGTGTCTCGATCAGCCTCGTGGCCTGGGGTCGCTGGCACAACAATTGGGATGGCCAAGTGCTGGTAATTTTCATTCTTACGGTAGCCGCGTGCGAAGCCGCCATCGCATTGGCGCTCGTGCTCATGCTTTTCCAACGTCGCGGCAATCTCGACATTGCTGCCTGGGATGAACTGCGCGAGAGCAACTTGGCAGCCTATGCAGATGAAGAGTTGCCAGAGGTCTCAGAACCGCAACAACATTGGCCCGAACTTACTCCGGCAGGCATCGAACCAAAAATTGACGAGGAAGAAATCACGCACCGCAGTTACGTTTAACTCAACGCACTTTATTCTGATTTAGCCTAAGAGGCTGAGTAAAAAATCAAACCGTATGATCGACACGCTTTTACCTTTGATCCCTGCCTTGCCACTGGCTGCATGCTTGCTGCTGGTTGTGGCAGGCCGCGCATTCAAGGAAAAAAGTCACTTGCCGGTAGCGTTGGCCTTCGCGGGATCGTTTGTGCTGAGTGTGCTGCTATTGCTCGAAGTTCAAAAGGAAGCTGAAGTCTCAACCACAACCGCCGATCAAAAATCGATCGGCTACGAACACACGTATAAACTGTGGACTTGGGCAGATATCGAAAGCGCTTACATTCCAAACCCAAGCGCCAATCAAACTCAAGCGCCCTCTCCTGCCAATTTCGCCATCGATATCACCCTCCGTGCCGATCCGCTCACCTGCTTTATGCTTTGCATGGTGACATTTATCTCCACGCTGGTGGTGATCTATGCGAGCGGTTACATGCACGGCGACCCCGGCTATCCGCGGTTCTTCACTTACGTTGCACTGTTCGTTTTCTCAATGACAATGCTCGTTTCAGTGAGCAACTTTTTGTTGCTCTATGTCTTCTGGGAAGCGGTCGGCGTGTGTAGCTACTTACTCGTCGGCTTCTGGTATCAAAAGCCCGAAGCGGCCGCGGCCGGTAAAAAAGCCTTCCTCGTCAACCGAGTAGGTGACTTCGGCTTTGCACTGGGCCTGTTCCTTATTTGGACAACTTACGGCACGCTGAATTATCACGACACACAAGCAGCCGACGGTGCATTGCAAGTCGCAGGTGTCCTAGGCCAAACTCGATTGGCCAACCCTGCGCTGTATGCCACAGGTGGTGTCGCAGTTGCCATTTGCTTGTTGCTGATGACTGGTGCCTGCGGCAAAAGCGCTCAGTTTCCGTTGCATGTTTGGCTCCCCGATGCCATGGAAGGCCCGACACCGGTAAGCGCGCTCATTCACGCCGCCACGATGGTCACCGCCGGCGTGTACATGGTGGCGCGCTGCACGCCGCTCTTTATGGCATCGGCCGGAACTCCGTGGTTTACAATCGGCGATTCACCGGTGACCGCGCAAATGGTCGTCGCAGCCATCGGCGGCTTTTCAGCACTCTTGGCCGGAGCAATTGCTGTCACGCAGACCGATCTCAAACGTGTGCTAGCTTATTCCACAATCAGCCAACTCGGTTACATGTTTCTTGCGCTTGGCACCGGTTCGCTATTTGGAATTGTTGCCGGCATGTTCCATTTGTTTACTCATGCGTTCTTCAAAGCGTTACTCTTCCTGGGCGCAGGAAGTGTCATGCACGCGATGGGTGGCATCATCGACATGCGTCGCATCGGTGGCCTGCGAAAACTGATGCCCGTGACATGCTTCACGTTCTTAATGGGCGGCTTGGCACTCGCTGGTTTGTTCCCGTTCGCGGGCTTTTGGAGTAAAGACGAAATTCTTGGTGCAGTGCATGATGCCGGTCATCATGCTGCCGAACATCATCAATCGCTCGCCGCAAACTTATACAACGGCCTCTACTGGATCGCCGTTTTCACCGCGGGCCTCACCGCGTTTTACACTTTCCGTGCGTTTTTTCTCACTTTCTACGGCGAAGAGCGAATTCCGCACGAAGCCGGCCATCATGCTCATGAATCGCCCAAAGCCATGACGGTGCCGCTGGCGATTTTAGCGTTCTGTGCCGTTACCATCGGTGGTTATTTTGCCATGACGCACGGCATTTTGAATTTCCTCAAGCTCACACCATCGCTAGCTTATAAAACCATCGCAGAGACTGGCGGCGAACCAAAGTTCCACTGGGATGTTGCGGTGGCGAGCACGGGCGTCGTATTGCTTGGTATCGCGCTGGCGGCATTTCTGTATCTTGGCAGTTTAACGCAAGCCAATTTAATGGCCCGCGCTCTACGGCCACTGTATTGGTTATCGTCCAACAAATTTTTCATCGACGAAATTTACCAAGCCGTCATTGTTTGGCCTTTGCAAGTGCTCGCGGCGATCGGCTACTGGTTCGACCGCTATGTGATCGACGCACTAGTGAATCTCGTGGGAGCATTGCCTGGCGGAGTCGGCTGGATATTGCGTTCCCTCCAAAACGGCATGGTGCAATTTTACGCTCTGGCAATGATCCTTGGCCTACTCGTTCTCATCGGAGCACTGGCCTTGTGGCCGGTAGGGTAGCGAGACGGTCAATTTGAAATTTGAAACATCACCACAGATAACGTGCAAAACCTGTTAATCATGACTATTTTCCTCCCGCTCATTGGCGCGTTTGTCGCGTGGATGTTCGCGTCGCGCGGTAAGCAAGCCGTGCGGCAAAGCGCGCTCATCACCGCAGTGCTGACACTGGCCACAGCGGTTTATTTGCTCGTTCAATACTGGAATGATTCACGCTTTCAAGAACCGTATGCCATTACCGAGTTCGATTGGTTTGGCACCACTGCCAATATCCGTCTCTCGTTCGGCCTCGATGGCCTGAGTGTTTGGATGTTCGGCCTTTCAGCACTACTTACATTCACAGCAGTGCTCGTTAGTTGGGATGCGATCGACGATCGCCCTGCCGGGTTTTATGCGCTGCTATTGCTGCTCGAATGCGGCATGCTGGGTGTGTTTTGCGCCCGCGATATTATTTTGTTTTACATTTTCTTTGAGTTCACGCTCATTCCGCTCTATTTCTTGATCGGTATTTGGGGACACGAAGAACGGCGTTATGCAGCGAACAAGTTTTTCTTGTTTACGTTTGCCGGTAGCGTGTTGGCACTTTTAGGTCTGATCGGCATCGTCCTGTGGGTCTATCACCATCCGCTCGATGCAGCCACTAACAAACTTACGTTCTCAATTCCAGAATTGCATGCGGCCCTAGGCGCAAATCCTCTGCCGATGGATGCCAGCCACGGCTATCTGCAACTGTTGATTTTCGCCGCGCTCGTATTAGGCTTTGCGATCAAAGTGCCGCTGGTGCCGCTTCATACGTGGCTACCACTCGCACACGTGCAGGCACCCACAGGAGGCAGTATCGACCTGGCGGGTATTTTGCTCAAGCTCGGCACGTACGGCATCTTGCGATTCTGCCTACCGATGCTTCCCGACGCCACGGCCATGTGCATGCCGATCATGCTTTGGTTAGCGCTGGCCGGCATCATTTACGGGGCGCTTGTGTCCTTGGTGCAAGCCGATATGAAAAAGCTGATTGCTTATAGCAGCGTCAGCCACATGGGCTTTGTCATTCTCGGCTTTTTTGCGCTCAATCGCCTTGGCCTTGAAGGCGGCATTTTGCAGATGGTCAATCACGGCCTTTCAACGGCTGGTTTGTTTGCCATCGTCGGTATGATTTACGAGCGCTACCACACGCGTCAAATCAGCGAACTCGGCGGGCTGGCGAAACGCACGCCAATTCTTGCCACATTTGCCGTGTTATTTACGATGGCCAGCATCGGCTTGCCCGGATTGAATGGCTTTGTCGGTGAATTTTTAATTCTCCTTGGCATGTTTCAACGTGCCTGGAGCGATGCCCCTGGCCCGCTTGGCCCACAACTGATCCTCATTGCGGTGCTGGCCGTTACAGGCGTCGTGCTCGGCGCTTGGTACATGCTTTGGATGGTGCAACGCGTGTTTTTCGGCCCACTGAAAGAACCTCATAGCTCGCACGACCACGCTCACGAAATTCGCGACCTCACTCCGCATGAAATCTGCGCTCTTGCCCCGCTCGTGGTGTTCATTATTTGGATCGGCCTGTATCCCAAATTTTTCCTCACTCCGATTAGCCCTGCGGTGACAGAAATTTTGGCTCGAACCGATCAGCCGTTGAAAGATTATTACGCCGCAGAACCAGGAGTCAGGGGCCAGGAGTCAGGAGTCATAGACCAGAACATCACTGATCAAAACGTCGCTGATCCGACCGTTGCTACGTT
>CAZIGP010000160.1:5854-8244 GCA_964538425.1 uncultured Pirellulales bacterium
CATTCATCATTTCCTTGCCCCTTCATCCATGACCGATTCCAATACCATTTCGCTGCTGTTGCCTGAGATTATCGTGATCGTCTCAGCCACGCTGCTGTATATCGTCGGTGCGTTTGTGCCGTTGCGCAGTGCAGCCAGTTGGTTGGCAGCACTAGCACTTGGCGGTGCAGCTTTAGCACTCTGCTCGTTAGGCCATCGGTTAGGAATGGATGCAGACGTAGCTCCACCTGTAATCGCCAGTGGCTCGCTCACGATCGATTTATTCGGCTATACCGCGCGTTGGGGAATTCTTGGCGTTGGCTTATTGCTGATTATGCTGACCGCCCGTTCGCGAGATTTCGAGCAATCGGCGGAAGAAGCGGCATCGTTGCTGTTGATGCTCGCAGGGTTGATGCTGGTCGCCACTGCCAACGAACTCATTTTGCTATTCGTTGGTTTGGAACTTATTTCTATCCCCACGTATATCTTGCTTTACATCGGGCGGACCGATGCTCGTGGCCAGGAATCAGCCACCAAGTATTTCTTTCTCAGTATTTTGTCTTCCGCGATATTGCTTTACGGGTTCAGTTTTCTTTACGGCCTCGCCGGCTCGACGCAGCTCAGCCAAATCGCGGCGGTGCTAGGGAATGCCGGCGTGCCTGGTGCGGAAGTCAGCCAGTTCGGCAGGGCGCTGGTTCCGCTGGCACTGCTCATGATTTTTGCCGGCTTGGCGTTCCGCCTTGCAGCCGTGCCATTTCACTTTTACGCTCCTGACGTTTATCAAGGCACCAGCAACGCCAATGCGGCGCTGCTTTCAACTCTTCCCAAAATCGCCGGCCTGGTTGTGTTGGCTCGCATTGCAATGACCGCACTGCCTGGTTGGGAATCGCTCGCTTGGAAAGTTTGCCTCGTACTTTCGGTACTGACGATGACGGTCGGCAATATCCTCGCCTTATGGCAAACGAATCTTCGCCGCATGCTTGCTTATTCATCGATTGCACATGCGGGATACTTACTGATCGGCCTGACCGTTGCGCTGGCGATGCTAACGCCGGAATTTCACACCGTCGGCAACGCCGCGGCCGAAGCTTTTAACGGCCTGGGCGCTTCGACGTTCTACTTGCTCGTCTATATTGCCGCCACGGTCGGCGCGTTTGCATCGTTGGTCTACCTGAGCAGCGGAACGTCGGCCGATAGCGCGTCAAAACAAGTCGATACGCTCGACGACATCGCCGGCCTAAACCGTTCGCATCCGATTGTCGCACTTTTGCTGGCAGGATTTATGTTTAGTCTCGCGGGCATTCCACCGCTGGCCGGCTTTTGGGGCAAGTTTACGCTCCTGTTCGGCGCGCTGACGATCGAAGAAGCCCCGCAGGTTGCCAGCAATTCGCTTCGCGGTTGGTTCATCGGCTTGGCAATTGTTGCTGCCTTGAACGCCGCGATTGCCGCAGCCTATTACTTGCGAGTGATCGGCGCCATGTATTTCCGCGACAAAACTGCGGGGGCCACATTAAGCACGCGGCGCAAACTCGGCCCCGCACTGGCGATGCTCACTTGTGCTGCTTTAGTGATCGGCATCGGCCTGTTTCCCAAATCGATCGTCGAAAATACGAATCGCGCTGGGCGCTCGATGAATGCCCGCAACGTTCAATCTCTCGCCGTAGCAGATAAAAACTGAGCCTCTGTGGTTCAATATTTATGACCATTACTGTGGAGAAAAGCGGCGCGTTCGTCGAATCATTCATCATCGAGCCAACCGCCAGCGGACCGCTCGATGGCCTGACGTTTGGTGTCAAAGACCTCATCGATATCGCCGGCCATAAAACGGGATGCGGTAATCCGACCTGGAAAGAAACCCACCCATCGGCGCGGTCCCACGCCGTCTGCGTCGAGCAATTACTGGCCCGCGGCGCGCGTTGCGTTGGCAAAACACTCACCGACGAAGTTGCCTTCAGCCTGCTTGGCGAGAATCACTTCTATGGCACGCCGCTGAATCCTAAAGCACCCGATCGCATTCCTGGTGGCTCGTCGAATGGTTCCGCTTCCGCGGTCGCTTGCGGTTTGGCAGATTTTGCGCTCGGCACCGATACCGGCGGCTCGGTTCGCTTCCCGGCCAGTAACTGTGGCATTTGGGGTTTACGACCCTCGCACGGATACATTTCGGTGGCCGGCGTGATGCCTTTTGCTCCCGGCTTTGATACCGTCGGGGTTCTTGCCTGCAGTGCCGAAGTTCTTTCCCGTACTGCTCACGTACTGCTTGGCGCAGAACCATCGATGCCTGAAAAAGGCAAACCCAAAACGATCTATCTCATTCAAGAAGCCTTCAGCTTCGCTGATGAAAACTGCCGTGCCGCGCTGGCAGCACCTATTGAATTCCTGCGCCAAACTCTTGGCGCACCAGTCAAAGAAAT
>CAZIGP010000161.1:0-8212 GCA_964538425.1 uncultured Pirellulales bacterium
AACCGAAACCAACCAGAAGCCGTGAGTGCGTCGTTGAGGGAATAGGACGTGCCCAAATTAGTGTCACCGTAATAGTTGTTGGTGTTGCCATTATCACGAGCAACGAAACCGCCTCCTTCACCTAGGTTGGCATCATTGTTGGTGTTGTTAGTGGCCGACGACCAGCCGTAGCTATTGCCACCCAGCGTGTTCTGAAAGCCAACCCAGCCGTCGGGCGTGGGATCATCGGCAAAGTCCTGAATCTCCACAGCGTAAACAGACGATGCAATCAAAGCCCACAAAATTGCAAAACCAATACATAAACGTTGCATCTGCAGCTCCTTTTCAAGGTGAGTCTTAGTGATTTACTAGCCTAACGAATGTGAATCAACATGCCTCTCCCCTACAACCACTCCGATACACACGAGTAACTTACTCTTTCATTCCCCCCTCCTCTCTCAACAAAGCCACAGAATCTCCTTCGATCAAGTCAGGCTCAAGCTGAAGTTCAACCCGTCCTTTTTCTGTCGTACCAAGCAACTTGGCCGATAACTGCGCTACGGCGCGTTGACCAACTTCGTACGCGCGAACTGCGATTGAAGTTAACGACGGATATAGACCAGACAGTAATGGAATCTCATGATTGCATGAGATCACACTCAAATCATCGCCGACACGCAAACCACGTTCAGCTAACGCTCGATACACCATCACTGCAATGCTGTCGGCTGGCACGAAGACCGCGGTAGGACGTTCATGGTCGGCAAGCAGATCATCGACCAACTGTTGAACACTTTCAGTTCCCTGAATCGGCTTTAGAGGGAAGTCGATTTCAATATGTTCGTTTCCGAGATATCGCCGCACTTCAAGACCATACTTTTGCGCATGCCACTCGAAACTCATCTGCCGAATCTGCATGAGCATGTGATCGGGCTTCGGGCTCAAGAAGGCAACTCGACGATGGCCCTTTGCCGCCAAATACTGAGCAGCCAGCTCGCCGATCCGCATATCATTCGCATTGACCGCATCCCCGCTAAAGCCGGCAGGACGTCCTAAGAACCACACACTCGGTAACTCGTCCACGCGAGCTAGCAGCTCGCTAGAGCACGCCGCTCGCAAGTTGCCCTGGAGCGCGCCCTTGAGAATGAGCCCATCAAGCTGCTCTCTTTTAAGAACCGCCGGAAGCTGCGCGGGGTTTGGCACACTCACCAATAGAGCTGTTGCGCCTTGTGATACTAACGCAGCCTCCGAGCTTTGAATGGCTGCGGCAACAGAGGGGAGCAACTCGAGTGAACGATCCATACCTAGCAGCACCATCGCGATGCACTTACCATCGAGCGTTCCTGACGTTGCCCGTGGCTCCCTCTGCCTAAGCTTCTTGTATTTCATGGAACTAACCGCTTCATGGACCCGTCCTGCAGAATCTGGGTCTACTGATGGGTGCCCGTTCAAAACGCGGCTTACCGTACCTACTGAAACTTTTGCCGCTTTCGCGACTTCCCGCACAGTAATTTTCATGCTGAATAAACCAATTACTCTGAAAGTAGTGACGAGCTCATTACTGCTAACATAATAGGATCCTACGACTATGTCAATGATCTATAGTATTTATTTCATGAACTAAAATGAAATTAATAATCTGAGATTTTACTAACCACGACCTATCGATTGACACCCGGAGGGAAGATTCACGCTAGAACTTCAACCACTACTTCCCCATGCACACCGGTCGGGCGGAAATCTCGGCAGCGCGAATTGCCAACTCTTGCCTCGATGCGCAACAATATCTAATGGCAAAAACGACTTGAAATAAAAATGTGTCGACATTTAAAAGCTGGACACACTATTACGCCCTCAGAATAAAATAAAATTATTTTTCGGAAAAACAACTATTTTTGAACAGTATTAGCTTGGCGGTTCTGAAAACTCTTGACACCAACTCGTTATATTTATAAATTATGTCTACAGTTTAATTTTTGTGTCAACAATTAAGCTGTTGCCTGGTATTTATTACAGAAATCTTGAAATGACTAGACTCATTAAAAAATCTTCGTCCTCGCGCACGCGGCAGGTTGCACGTCATGCGGTGCGGAATCACATCGCACGAATGGTGCTAACGAACGAGCTCGCTCCGGGTTCGAAGCTGGTGCAGCACGACTTGGCAAAAAAGCTCGGGGTTTCCCGCGGCGTGGTGCGTGAAGCTATTTTCGAACTTGGAGGCATGGGATTGGTGGAAACCCACGATAACCGCGGCGGCATTGTCAGCCCGCTGTGTGGAAAATTTGTGCTCGAAGCACTGGAAGTGCGAGAGGTGCTCGAAGGCATGGTGGCGCGGCGCTGTTGCACGCGTGTCACGCGCGTCCAAATTGCCGAATTGACTGAGATGGCCCATGAAATTTTTCGTTTGTCGAACGCGGGGGAACGTACGGAAGCCGCGATGCTTGATCGGCAGTTCCATTTGAAGCTGATGCAGTATTCGGCCAACAACCTGCAGTTGAAGATGTCGGAAAGTTTTTGGTTTGCAACCAAAGTTGTACGGAGCGATCGCCGCGACTATCGCGAAACGCTCAATGGCCACTTGGAGATTCTTTCGGCCATCGAAGCTGGCGATGAAGATCGCGCGGAACGAGCTATGCGAACACACATTTATGTGGGTCGTAAGGACACCGAGGAACTTCTCAAGTCGTCTTCAAGCGAAGTTCATTGGGTGATTGACCCAGTGGAGGAGTTCGTTGGGAAAGGAGCTATCGGAGGCGAATAGATGGTTTGTAGCTCTTCGACATAAGAGTTAAGAAATGTTTATTGCACTCGTTTAATCATTGGGAGGGATTATGTAACGAGACAGCTCGTTTTTGCATGCACATGAATAGAGGCACGGGGGTGCGGTTTCGTTTTGGATTGTCCGTGGAATAGCTGATCAGAAGGCGTAAGATCGAACCAAGTCAACTTGGCTTTGGTCATCGGTCTGGTGTTGCTTATCTTACTTTTTTGGGGAGCATATTCATGTTAACTTCTTTAGATGTTCGACGGCTTCGATGGTTCCTTTCTGTTGGTTTTGTTTTTTGTCTCACCGCAATGAATGCCGAAGCCGCGATTATCACGGGTGAAACGGTTACAGCCAGTTCTCAATTTCAAGGCGGCGGCTTTCCTGCCATTAGAACAGTCGATAACTCCGGGATCACCGGAAGTGGATCGCTTGCCACCGACGGCGATTTTGTGGATGACAATGTTCAAGCCAATAACTGGTTGTCGTTGCATACGGCTCATGGTGGTACTGGTTCTGTTGGCCAAACGCTCACGATCAACCTCGGAGCGTTGTATGACGTCGATGGCATGCGGATTTGGAATTACCAGGATGCTAATGCCGCGGACTCACTTGCAGGTGTCGCGTCGTATCAACTGGAAACATCGCCTGACGGTTCCACTTGGACGACGCAGATCGCCAGCGCAGCGCTCGCCGCCGGAACTGGTGCGAATGGCTACGTTGGTTCTTACACAGCCGTTAATTGGTCTAGCATTCAGTATGCGCGATTAACGGTTTTGACCGCCCATCGCCCAGATGTTGTCGGACTTGGCGAGATCATGTTTAGTGGAACAGTCCCTGTTCCCGAGCCTGGTTCGATGATTATTGCCATTAGTGGATTAGGTTTGTCCTTTGTAGCGCGACGCCGCTATCTGGCATCGCGAGTTCTGTAACAAACTGTCCCAACGCAGGCTGTCGCTGCTCGGCCATGGCTGCTGCGCCGTGGCCGAGCAGCTGAACTAATCATTTAGTGGGGAGAAAAAACATGCCGCGACAATATTTCTATCGACGAGCATTCACGCTTGTAGAGTTATTGGTAGTAATCGCCATCATCGGCATTCTCATCGCATTGTTGTTGCCGGCGGTACAGGCGGCACGAGAAACTGCGCGACGCACAAAATGCGCCAACCATCTCAAGCAGATTGGTTTGGCAGTGCATAACTTTTACAGTGCCCGCAAATCGTTGCCTCCTTCGTTTCTTTCTGGCGGCGGGCACGCTCCGTGGCTTGTAATGATTATGCCGTACGTGGAAGAAAGCAATCTTTACAGTATGTCCAATGTCTCATACTCATACTTCGACGCCGCCAGAATGCCTGATGCCGTAATTCGGACTGAGGTATCCATTTATCGTTGCCCCTCGCATCGAACAGATAGTGGGTTAAGCGTTTCAGGAGACACCCGCGGCAGTGTATCACACCGCCCTGGGGCATTGGCCGATTACGCGGCGTGTGGCGGCGACGGAACTGTTTTTCCGCCATACCTAGATGCTGCTAATGGCGCGTTGCGTCCCACGCATTCTCCATGTCCCACGGCGGCAGGCTGTCAATTATCTGGAACTTTGGTTGGACCCGATCCAATATGGGTCTACTCCAACTGGAAGTTAAATCGCCGCTTGGCGGTGATTGTCGACGGGTTGAGCAAGACTTTGTTGGCTGGCGAAAAGCACGTGTTCCAGGGACACGATGGAGAGCGGGCTTACGGCGATGGCTCATTCTATAACGACGATGATCCATCATCGCCCGTAAAGATGGCCGGGCCCCTCTATCCACTGGCCAGTTCGCCAACCGATCCCCTTATTAGCAATCGCACGTGGACCTTTGGCAGCCACCACCCTGGAGGCGTAATTAATTTTGTAATAATGGATGGCAGCGTCCGCCCGATCATGTCAAGTGTTGATCCCGTTACCATCGGATATCTCGCGAACTGCCGTGACGGCAAAGTTGTTTCAGATTATTGAATGAAAGTCCGTTTCTTACTGGAGTTCATCTGTGGCCGAAAGCACAAAGTATCAACGACGAGATTTTTTGAAAACTATTGCAGTCACTGGTTCGGCAATCGCATCGGGTAGTATGTATGTTGAAGAGGTTGCGGCTGAATCCACCATCGGGTCGATCGTGTCTGCAACTTCCGTGGCACCAGACCCAAGCCGCATGAAGACGCTTTTGGTTCTCGACCGTGAATCGGTAGCTGCAGCCGAGGGGGTCACCTTTCAACTTAACTCCGCGAAGAAGCATCCCGAAAATCCTGTGCTGCTTCCGGGTGAGCCGCAGCAATGGGACGGATTGCAGGTTGTGTGGCCCGGGACGGTGCTCTATGACGACGAGGACAAGCTGTTTCGCTGTTGGTACAGCGGACTCGATGCCGTGCAAAAAAACCGAGCGTCTTGGGTACCTGGCTATGCAGAAAGTCGCGATGGAATTCATTGGACCAAGCCAGAGCTCGGTCAGCATGTTCATAGCGGCCAACCAACGAATCGCATCGCGGTTGATTGGTCGGATGCGGCGTTAAGCCTGGTCGTGAAAAATCCCGATCGTAATGATCCTGAGCGACGATTTTTGGCGCTCTGGATGGATAATGAGCCCGATCGACTCATCAAAACCCTGGCTTCATCAGGTGATGGAAAAAAATGGAAACACGAAGGGACGGCATTCCGGCCCGACAGTGGCGAACGTTCTCTGTTCTTCGATATTTCGCAATTGATTTTTCAACCTAGTGCTGCGAACGCAGATGACCGTGTGATTGGTTATGCCCAAGTGTATCTGCCACGTGTGGGCCATAAAAATCAAAATTTAGTACGACAGATTGGCATGGTGCATGGTCCTCATCCGGGTGCTTTGCGACCGATTAGTTCGAAGCCTGAGGAGGCAATTGTGCTTGCGCCAGAAGACGGGATTGACGAAGAAATTCACTTTGCGAGTGTCAAAAAGATTGGCGACCAGTGGATCATGCTCTTTGAGAGTGATCGATTTTCGCAAAAACCCTTGCACGGCGATTTACGTGTGGCTGTAAGCAACGATGGGCGAAAATTCCGACGCATTCATCCACAAACCCCTTTGGTGGGAACAGGCTCACGTGGAATGTGGGATGAGAACATTTTGGTAACCAGCAGCGATACCATGCAAGAAGTCGGGGATGAAGTTTGGATTTACTACTTTGGCTGCCCCAACATATTTACGAGATGGCCCGGTAGCTACGCGACCAATCCCGATTTACGTGGTTCTCTGTTTTATCCTGGATATCTGGGTCTTGCTACGCTTCCGCGCGACCGATTTGCCTATGCAGCCGGTCCAGGTAGCGTAACTACGACCATGCTTAATGTCAGCGAGCAAGGGCTTTGGCTGAATGCCGAGGGGAAGAATCTTGCGGTTACAGCCGTTGATTCGAGCGGAGCCGTGTTGGCGCAAGGTTACTTAACTGATTTACAAAGTTCCACGGTATACAGAAAGGTCAAATGGGTTAAGGAACCTCCCCGTCAACCTTGCCAATTGAAGATTACACTAACGAAAGATCAGCGATTGTATAGTCTGCGTTATTAAAAGTAATTCGGAATTACTCCAGGGCGATTACACCAATATCTATTTGGGAACAAATGACGGAATATTCATTTTGTGAAAGTTATAAGTGTGCGCTGCGGCAGTTGTGCAGAGTCATTCGAGAATCAATGATCTTTGCAGTGTGTCTGCATTTGACTTTAAATTCGATTTCCAGCGCATTCGCTGCCCCTGTCTTGGAGAACATAAACTACCATTCTTCCGTCAGCACAGATTCAAATGGCCCACTCGATCTGATAGCCGAACTAAACTACGACTCGACAAGAAATAACGCACCCATTGCGGTCGTCATGCATGGTTACGGCAGTGGAGATAATCTTTTGCTTGGTGTACGGCCGAATGCAGAGCGATTACGCGACGCCGGTTTCTTTGTTGTTAGCGTAGCGATGCGTGAGCGAGAAGGGTCCGACGGGAAACGCGATTCGGGCGGGGTCGAAATTTATGACATCTATGACGCGGTCGAATCGGTCAAAGCTCAATATCCTCAGCTTGTCAATAAAACAAACATTAGCATCACGGGCTACTCCGGCGGTGGAGGGAATGTTTTATCGGCACTCACAAAGTTTCCCGATTATTTTCGGGCGGGGTCGGCATTTTTTGGGATGTCGGATTATGGATACGACACCACCCGTGGTTGGTTCTTCAACGGCGCCGATGCGGGAAACAAAGCGCATTTGATTCCCGATATTGGCGATCCAACACTGGGTGATCCTGGCGTTCGCGATCGTTACATGGCACGGGCGACAAACTTGGCTGCCAAGAATAATCCCTACAGTGAGATTCATCTCTTCGTGAATGCAAATGAAACCAACGTGCCTCCAATTCATTCTACCAGTTACCGCGACTTGGCCGTTGCGGCGGCAACTTCCCCAGGCGAATTTGATAAGATTCAAGTCCATATTGGCGGCACCGGGCAGTATGTCGATTTCAACAACAACGGTGTCAATGACCCCAACGAGTTGCAAGACTGGCCTCATCAAAATCCTACAGCCAATCAACAACACGCCGCAGAAGCTTGGTATTTATCGCGGTTGCTCGACGGATCGATCAAGCAGCCCTCGCTGAATTTGCAAGACACGTTGTTTGTTGGGGGGTATGTAAAGACAGAACGATTCTCTTTGTGGCTGGGTGACGGCCAGAATGCCGCCGGCGAACTGGCGTACAACCTAGCGGGCGATACTTGGTCATTTGCGCTCGATGTACTGTCGAGCAACCAAAACATCAAAGGAACCTTAACGATCGACACCGGCTTACTGACAGGCAAAAACATTCTCGTAAAACTGAACAATCAACCGGTCGAGACGTTTCTGGCAGGGGGACAATACCGATTCGACAACTTCAGGAATGGAGACCGATTGACTCTAGCCACCGTACCAGAACCGAAAACCAGTATGCTGTGGGGAAGCGGTATTTTAGGAATGCTGTTCGTGACGTGGCGCTGCCGAAGGAGAGGCATCAATATGAAAAATACAGAACGGCTCTTGCTTCGCTCTGAGACTTTCTGTAAGTGAGCAAGTCAGGCTAAGTCTAATTATGGCTTCGGTAAAGCAAAAAAACGGGCAACCCTCGACGTCGCGGAAAGTGGCTCGACATAAAGTGCGCGATGCGATTGAGAAAATGATTCTTGAAGGACGCATCCGACCGGGTGAAAAGTTGATCCAACTGCAACTATCCCGCATGTTCGATGTATCGTTGGGCATGATTCGCGAGGCCCTTTTTGAATTACAGCGATCGGGTCTGATCGAAACATTCGATAATCGCGGCATCTTTGTGCGACGATTGGACAGACACGCTATTCACGAGTTTTATACGGTGCGTGAACTGTTCGAGGGATTGGCCGCGCGAGAATGTTGCGGCCGGATCAAGCCGAAAGACGCCG
>CAZIGP010000162.1:0-1221 GCA_964538425.1 uncultured Pirellulales bacterium
TGGCAGATGGGGAGGTGCGGGCAGTTTGTGGAGATGGAGCAACGGTCATCGGCCAAATTCGGGAGGATGGGACAGTGGCTGGCAGGATTCAGCCACGCTTGTGTGCATCGGTAGAATGGTTGTGTTATCTCTACCCAGGCTTCGTTACATTGCGCACATGGCACAGCCCGCGCTTCGGGAAAACATTGCATCATGCGTAATTCTGATGCAACTCGCGTCGTAAGTTTAACACCGTTGCTGATTGGCTCGTTCAACCGAATTAGATACAGAAGTAATACGTCCCGGCTATAGCGACGAATATTATTGTCACATTCCAGCGATTTTCGAATCATCACGCCTTTTATGACTGCTACGATTCGCCTAACAATCGCCTTATTCGTCTTGCTGGCCCTTGTTTCGACGTCTGCCGCACGTAATCTCTATGTCAATAATATCAGCGGAGACGATTTATTTGATGGTTTATCACCCGGGCGAGAAGATTCACGGCGTGGGCCAAATCAAACCATCTGGCGAGCAATACGATCGGCTCTCGCTGGTGACCACATTATTTTGGCTAAAACCGATGAACCGTATCGTGAAAGCATCAGCCTTGTCGGCAGCCGCCGCAGCGGCGACGTAGGACGCCCGTTTGTGATCGAAGGCAACGGTGCGGTGCTCGATGGTTCCCGCCTTGTACCATATGACGCTTGGCAATTTGTCGCGGGCGATGTTTTTCGTTTTCGCCCGGAACGAATGGAGTTCCAGCAATTATTTCACGAAGGTGTGCCGTTGGTACGTCGCCCGTATTCACCTGCATTTCATCAAAAGTTAGAGCTTGAGCCATTGCAATGGGCGCTAGCAGACGGATGGATTTATTTCCGTGTCGAGAAAGGCAAACTGCCTCATGACTATCCATTAAGCTATGCAGCTTTAACGGTTGGTATTACCGTTTACAAAGTCGAAGGTGTGACGATCGAAAATCTGATAGTGCAAGGCTATCAACTAGACGGCATCAATCTGAATGACGCTGTAGGCCCTACCGTTCTGGCTGGAATTATAGCACGCGGCAACGGTCGAAGTGGTATTACAGTTTGTGGTGTATCAAATGTCGATTTGCAAGGTTGCCTACTGGGTGATAACGGCCAGAGTCAATTGTTAATCCAAGATTTTGTTCAAGCGAATCTGGCTAATTGTGATCTGGTCGATAATACCGCGCCGAAGTGGAAAGTAAATAATGAGGCG
>CAZIGP010000162.1:1231-8209 GCA_964538425.1 uncultured Pirellulales bacterium
CGAATTCTGTGCAATAGGCCGTTGAACTAAGCAGATGCTGCTTGTTGATATGTCGGAGCTTCTTGCTCTTCAGCTTCCGCAATCTTATGGACTTCATGTAGCACTTCGGACATCTCGCGGCGGCTGACAAAATAGATTGCGGCGCCGACCATCGCGATTAAAACAGTAATCATTCGATATCCCAATGCTACCAGCAAACCAGCGCTGGCGGCGGCTGCGGTTCCGTTGGGCAAATATTGATACAAAGTTTTAACGACGAGTTCAAAAGTTCCTAAGCCATTGGGTGTTAGTGGAATGGCGCCGGTTGCCATTGCGGTTGGGACAATCACAAAGTGATCTGCCAGGGAAGGAGCATCACTAAGTAAGCCAATTGCAATAAGCCATATGCCAATGCAATTGAGCGTGTGCACGCCAATGCTCATGACAATGGCAAGTGGCATCACCCAGAAGTGATGATAGTACATGCGGTGAGCTTGCATCAGACGTCCGGCAATGAATCCAATTCGCGGCAAGCTTTGCAACCATTTTGCAATGGAACCTTCCGTGAAACTTGGCAGCGACGTAATAGCCAGAGCGAGCGTGCCTACCGCTGTGCACCAAAACATGATTTGACAAATAATGCGTACTTGCTCGGCTTCTGCCCGCCATACTCCTGTTAGCAGAATTGCAGCCGTAGCTACCAAAAATAATGCATACAAACCAATCAAGCGATCAACAATTACCGTCATTGCTACTTCAGTACGGCGGCCTGGTCGTTCGCGCGCTAAAAACACGGCTTTGAATAAATCGCCACCTACGCTGCCCGGTGAAACAAAGTTCAGTAAGTAGCCAAGAAAACCTAAACGAAAAGAGTCGCGTAATCCCAAAGGAATGTGTAATGCGCGAACAAGAAAAAACCACCGTACAATGGTCAGCACGACAGCAGCAAAGCAAAGCACCATAGCAAGTGCCAGGTAACCCCAATGTTTAGGTTCATCACGCAGCCGCGTGAAACTATCGTTACGCGTGGCGTCGAATACCAGATAGGCGAGGATTGCTATCGGCAAAATCCAACGCAATATGTTCCAGAGATGTTTCTTCACGGCTTGACAAGCCGCGACGCGGCCGATAGGGTTGGTGAGTTCGTTGTGTACACCCAGGGTTTGTATGTACCGCAAATTCACAGTGCCCTAAAAGGGATCACTGTGCCTCGGAATCACTCTGCCTCGGGATTATTGTGCCCCAATGGGGGATTAGCTCAGTTGGGAGAGCGTCTGGCTGGCAGCCAGAAGGTCAGGGGTTCAAGTCCCCTATCCTCCACTCATGCGAATTGAGAAGGCTTTACGAGTTATTGGCAAAGATGCTCGATAGCCATCTCGGTCGGATCGTCTCACGAACACTCGATGACGTCAAGGCCGATACTATTTTCTATCGTGGATGTAAGTTAGCGATTATCGCAGCTATCCTCCGGCGTTTGCAGGTATTATGGGCACTTCGCCTACTATAGCTTCTACGCCGCTGAACGCCCCTGCACTCTCTCTGGGCTGAAAACCACGAGTAATTCTCGTTCGATCTCGGGAACATAAGCCGTAAGCTACATTTGTAAGCCGACGTTTGCACTCTTACAAATTGGCTTTGTGCGATGAAGCTGGCAGCAAAACATCTTAGTTTTGATCGACTATTTACACGCATTCCACGCGTTGTTTTGGTGGCTGCGTTTTTATTCACACTGTTTTTTATCTGGGTTTCAGTTTCGCCCTTCGCCAGTGGATTTGCTGATCAGCCAAATCGTGGTCCAGGAGACGTTGAACTATATCAAGCAGAAATTCGGCGCATGGCTGCGGGCCAAGATTACTATCACGCGGCTGCTGACGAATTGCGGGCCCGTGGTTACCCCACCACAAGTGTTTTTAATTGGCGTACTCCGTTACCACTATGGTTGCTTGGTCAATTGCCGAATGAATTTGCTGGGCGTTTTATAATCGGTGGGTTAGCACTCATCGTATTGGTATTGGCGTGCCACGTGATTGCGAAAGAAGCCGATCGTGCGACAGCTATTTTTACCGGACTGCTATTAATAGGTGGTCTCATGCCATGCTGGTTGAATGACATCTATGTGATGCCAGTTGTTTGGGCGGGAGTGTTCATTGCGCTATCGATCTGTTTGTATGCAATGGATCTACGTGCTTGGGCATTTGGAGCCGGCTTATCGGCACTTTTTATTCGGGAGTTGGCGGCACCTTACTGCGTGATTTGCCTACTCTTAGCAATGAAGGATCGAAAGAATCGGGAAGTGATGGCGTGGCTGGCTGGATTCGCTTTATATGCCATTTTCTTTGGCTGGCATGTAGTGCAAGTTCAATCATTAATTGGCGCGAACGAACCAGTTCGGGCCACCAGTTGGTTACAATTTGGCGGTGCGGCTTTCGTCATTTCTCTCGCACAAATGAATGCTTTTTTGCTGCTCTTGCCACAATGGGTAACGGCGATTTATCTGGTATTAGCACTGATTGGCTTTGCCGGTTGGAATACAGCGACGGGGCAACGTGCCGGCCTGACTGCTTGTGCGTTCATCGTGATTTTTGCTTTTATTGGCCAGCCAATCAATCAATATTGGGGATCGCTCATCGCTCCGCTTCTTTGTTTTGGTGTGGCTCGTTCTCCGGCTTGCCTAGCCGATTTATATAGTCGAGCAACAAAAACGCTTTCTAGAAATTCAAAAGTTGCAAATCCGGGGCTTGAGCAGCAACGCGGCGTCTAATCTAATGGCCGTTTTGCCCTCCGTTCCTGCCAGCAAAGTTTAACGATGCAACTTGGCCACACGCATATTGAGGATACGTTTGCTGAAGCATTTCGCATGCGTTACGCCCGGCTGGTCGTGACTGCCTGCGACGATTACTGGCTGGCTGCCGCCGTTCAGGCATTTTGTGGGTATGCCACATCAATTATCGCTTGCGACGCTGAAGCTGGTGTCGAACAAATATTGAGTGCGGATAATACTCCGGATGGTCGTCCAGGTGCTGCGATTTTGGTTTTTGGGTTTGATCCAGAATCGTTAGGCAAAGCCATCGCCAACCGTACCGGACAGTGTTTAATGACTTGTGCAACTAGCGCAGTTTTTGACGGACTGCCTAATGCCACGGATCGAGTTCCACTCGGCAAACATCTTCGCTTTTTTGGCGATGGATATCAAAAGAGCAAACTCATTGATGGCCGCCGTTATTGGCGAATTCCTGTGATGGATGGCGAATTCTTGGTCGAAGACACTTTGGGTGTGGAAAAAGGTGTTGGCGGTGGCAACATTATTGTGCAAGCAGCGAAACTCGAGTCGTCCTTGTCTGCGGTGCGCAGAGCCATTGAATGCATTGCGGCGATGTCCGGAGTCATTACGCCATTTCCTGGTGGCGTGGCTCGCAGCGGTAGCAAAGTCGGCTCCCGCTATAAGGCTTTAAAGGCCTCGACGAGCGATGCATTTTGCCCCACGCTCCGTGGTCGGGTAGAATCGCGGCTGCATCCTGAAGCAAATCATGCATTGGAAATTGTAATCGACGGCATTGATGAAGCTTCAGTAGGCCAAGCGATGGCAGCCGGGATGCATGCAGCAGCAGATGATCATGTTGTCGCGATTTCCGCAGGTAATTATGGCGGCAAGCTTGGTAAGTTTCACTTCCATCTTCGAGAAGTATTAAACGGTAAATCCTAAAATTATGGATGGTGTGGTTGGTGAGCTTTCCTTCAAGCTTTGCCGCAAGCCATCTAAAAACTTGCATCATATCGATAGATTAGGCGGTGGGAGACATGCTTGAATGAAACGCGCACGCATCCTGATCGCCGACGATAGTTCACTATCAAAACCAGTCTATCAGCAATTATCCAATGTATTGGAATCTGCTGATGTGCAAATCGTTGATAATTCCATTGCCGCTGAAAAGCAGTTGTCAGCGCAATCGATTGATTTGCTCGTGGCAGTTGTTAATCCACCGCAAATTGATGGCTTATCGCTGCTCGGAACGGCGCGAAAATCGGAGAATTTATTACCGGTAATTCTCGTTTCTGGCGAACCTACGATTGAGGCCGTTACCGCTGGCTTGAGGCTTGGTGCGAACGATTTTATTCCTCAGAGTCGTTTAAAAAGCGATTTGGCACCGGCTATCTGTCGTTTGTTGGAGCAACGCCGTTTAGGGGTCGAAAATGAATTGCTACGACGACAAATCGAGCGACCTTATTCGTTTGACGACATCATTGGCACAAGTCCGGCAATGCAAAATGTATTTGCAACCGTGCAGCAAGTGTCAGATTCTAACGTCGATGTGTTAGTTGTTGGTGAAACGGGGACGGGTAAAGAGTTGGTGGCCCGAGCGATTCACCGTCGTAGCAACCGCTCCAAAGGGTCTTTTGTTCCGGTTGATTGTGGAGCCATTCCAGATAACTTGCTTGAGAGCGAATTGTTCGGCCACGAACGTGGGGCATTTACAGGTGCTGACAGTCGCCGTATTGGTCTTCTTGAGGTCGCGGACGGCGGGACGTTTTTTCTCGACGAGTTAGGGGAGCTGCCGTTGCAATTGCAACCCAAGCTGCTGCGAACTTTGCAAGAACGAAAAGTGCGCCGGGTTGGCGGGCGGGAAGAAATTGACATCGACATACGATTGGTAGCGGCCACATCACGCGATTTGGATGCAATGATTCGCCAAGAGCGCTTTCGTCAAGATTTGTATTATCGCATCAATGTCGTGCGCATCGAATTACCACCGCTTCGAATGCGAGGCGACGATATCGGTTTGCTCGCAGAATACTTTGCCACTCGACACAGCCGTGAAATTGGCAAGCCTACGCCTAGCATTACGCCAGAAGCTTATCAGGTATTGCGGCAATATCCTTGGCCAGGAAATGTGCGCGAACTCCAAAATGTTATCCGCAGAGGAATTGCATTGTCACGAGACACCGCGATCGATTTGGATGATTTACCTGATGAAGTAATTGTTGCGTCAGGACAGCGCGATGCTGCCGATGCTGTAGGGTATTTCCAACTTCGCGATCATCATGTTACTAAATTTGAGAGACAGTATCTCACGGATCTGCTAAAACGCTACAATGGCGACGTGCGTGCCGCCGCGCGCGAAGCCAAGTTGCCTAGAGGCACGCTATATCGATTAATGAAAAACCATAACATCGAAAGTAATAACTACCGTTCTTAATCTAAATTATTTGTTAATCAAAAATGTCAAAAACGCATCGTGTTCTACTTACAGACTATGCTTGGCCTGATCTCGAAATCGAAAAAGCCATTTTGCGTGAAGCAAATGCCGAACTTGTTGTTGCTGAACAAAAAGACCCAGAGTCATTAGCAAAATTAGCCATCGACTGCGATGCAATTATGACTAATTGGGCAAAAGTCCCTGAATTAGTGATTTCGGCCGCGCCGCGTTGTAAGATTATTTCGCGATTGGGTATTGGTCTCGATAACATTGACGTTGCCGCAGCCACCCGACGCGGAATTGTTGTTACCAATGTGCCAGACTATTGCATTATCGAAGTTGCAGAGCATGCCTTGGCCTTAATACTCACCCTTGCTCGTAAGGTAGCATTCTATCATCACGAAACAAAAGCAGGTCGCTACAATCTACAGGACGGTCCAGCGCTTCGTCGAATCGAGGGACAAACGCTGGGAATAGTAGGTTTTGGCAATATTGGTCACAAGCTAGCCCAAAAGGCCACGGCTCTTGGGATGAAGGTGCTCGCAACCGGCCGCACACCTAAAGATGCTTCTCAATTGCCTACCGGAGTGTCATGGTGTGCATTGGATGACCTGATATCTAAGAGCGATTACATCAGCTTACATGTGCCGTATACTCCGCAAACAAAACACATGATTGGCGCAGGGCAACTGGCTCGAATGAAGCGATCGGCATACCTCATTAACACTGCACGTGGCGGCTTAATTGATCATGCGGCATTGGCAGCGGCGATAAAAGCTGGTCAGCTCGCTGGAGCAGCCCTGGATGTGCAAGATCCAGAGCCACCCGATCTATCACAACCTCCGTATAATGATTCTCGCGTAATTGTCACTCCCCACGCTGCCTTTGTATCCATAGAATCACTAGAAAATCTCCGAACGAGAACTGCTCGGCAAGTAGCCACCTATTTGCAGGGCGGCAAACCGGAAAATATCATTAATCCAACGGTTCTGCAAAACAATTGATTTCTAGCAAGTTGTAGAAATGTATCGCTGAAGCATCCCGCTTATTGCGCTTTCAGATTATTTCTTCAAACTAGTTCGTGAAGAATCAGTCGGATGGCATCAGCAGTCAAGCTGGCGGGTAAAGACGGAGTGCCATGAGGTTCATTCACCGCTTGAGAAACATCAAGCGGCACATGGATGAACGCGGATTGGGTGCTTAAGGCCATTCGTTCAGCCAAGTAATGCGACCAATAGAGTGTTGCATTACATAGATATGTGCCAGCATGATATGAGACCTGCGCTGGAATACCGGCACGACGCAACTTTACCGCCCAATCGTCCACAGGAAGCGCGGTTCGATAAGCCACAGGTCCATCTTGTGTCAAAGGCCGGTATTGATCGGGTGACTGGCTATAAGAACCACCAATATTGAGTCCAATAGCTTCTAACTGAATGCGCGAACTGCCCGGTGCCTGCCCGATGTGAATTGCATAATTGAAATTTTGCGCCAAGTCTTCGGCAAGCCGCTCCTTGGTCACCGAGAAATCCACGGGATACAATCGTGTTACTAATTCTGGCTCTGTCGGCATGCTGTGTGTTAATTGCACCAGCGCCAACCAGCTCGCATTCGCTTTCCAGCGATCGTACGGTTCGAACGCTGTCAATAACACACGCGTCATCTTATAAATTCCCCGTGTACATCTTTGATTTTTAGTTAGTTTCTTTTGTCAGCAGCATTCAATCCTGGCTACCAAGCAGTAGCGGCGGCTAAAGATGTTAGTTCATTGATCAACGGGAAGTCTACGTAGTTTTGGATTACT
>CAZIGP010000163.1:0-8178 GCA_964538425.1 uncultured Pirellulales bacterium
GCATTACTCAACCTCGCTCGATTTTTAATTCGTGCTCCCGCATGAATGCCAAAGCTTCTTCACGTGTAAAAACGCTCTCCGTGGCACTAATAGACCTTACACAACTGGCTCCTAAAGCACTGCCCCATTTCAAGCAGCCAATTTCGTCTTCTCCGGCCAACATTCCGGCAATATAACCCGCATCAAAAGCGTCTCCCGAACCGGTGCCCCCAACGTAATTGGTAGGATAAACAGAAGCATGAATTCGTTGACGCTCGCTCACAAGCAGCGTGCCACGTTCCCCTTGTGTGATAACGACAGTTTTAGCACCCGCAGCGCGAAATTTTTCTGCCTGAGCCAGCGGATCGGTCAGACCTGCGATAATGGCCGATTCATGATCGTTTGGCAAAAAAACATCCGTATATGGCAATACATGCTCGAATTTCGGCCAATGATTACCTGGCCCGGGAACGACAACATCAAGGACAGTTTTAACTCCAGCGGCTTGGGCCAAGCGGAACACGTTAGCCAGTCCCTCTTGAGATTCGAGAGCTGGCATTAACAAGTATCCGCCCACATATAGCACTTTGGCTTGCCGGACCCGTTCCATCGGAATGTCGCCTGCCGACATCACGGCATTGGCTCCGGCTGAATGAATAAACCGCCGATCCTCTCCTTTAACATTGATGATCAACGTGCCACTAGTCTCAACACCTTCCAGTTCCCGCACGCCGCTGGTTTCGACACCAGCGGAACGAAGCGTTTCAATTACAAACTTGCCAAACGGATCGCGTCCAACACCACCGACAATACCGACCTTCACACTGACACGCGCCAAGTCCATGGCGGTATTCGAAGCGCAGCCACCAATCGAAAGCGGCAATCGATCGCTCATTACCAATTCGCCCGCAGCGGGCATTTTTGAAATCGGCGCACAAAGATGATCGACGACGAGAATTCCGACACTGAGACAATCGAGAGACATGCGACAAGACCCGATGGCGGATAGAAGAATGCCTATATCCCGCCAACTCCAGGCGAGATCGTTAATCACTCGCCTGCGTTTTATCAAGCCTGACGTTAGATTGCCAGTAGGTGCACAAAAACCGCTGGATTAGCGGTATTACTAGTCTGCACGCACATGACCTGGCACGATGACCGAATCATTCGGATGGCTTCCCGGCGCAACTTCGCCGTTTGAATTACGAAAAATATCATCGTCTTCATGATCAGGCCGACGGTCGAGTAGATATTTAACATGACCGTCTTCAAACAGAACATTTTGGCCGTCGCCACCATGATTAGGGCTATTGGATGGTCCCGGCCCAGGAGGATCGGAAACTATTGCAAAAAATGGGCGGCGTTGATTGCGGTGCCCTTTGCTTTGATTGCCGTCTCGATAAGGCAAAGTATATCCGTAACAACTACGCAATTCTCGAATAAAGTTCGCATATTCGTCAGCGCTCATTTGTTCGAGTTCTTCTGTAGTTGGAACTCGCA
Source organism: uncultured Pirellulales bacterium (assembly GCA_964538425.1). Lineage (GTDB taxonomy): Bacteria > Planctomycetota > Planctomycetia > Pirellulales > JADZDJ01 > JADZDJ01. Next base: position 1,480 of record CAZIGP010000163.1, read on the forward strand.
GCTTCGAGTTGCAACCTCCCGGTGATGAAGGACATAAAATTTTATCCACATCCGGAAGATATCCTTCACTAACTAAGGTAGGCGCCCAGCTTCCAGCAACCGCCATCCGTCCTTCGCGTTTTGGCGTTGGGAAATAGCCTCCATGTCGATCGCTGTAACTTGTCAACGCCGTGCCAATATGCTGCAAGTTATTTTGGCAAGCAAGCTTCAGAGATTGCTGGCTATTTTGATAAACTGCCGGCGCGATAAGAAATAACACCGCGGCCGCAATCGCAGCCGCAACTGAAATATCCAGCCACGACCAGCGCCGAACTTTTACCGGAACCGCGGCCGCCCCACCTACTGGAGAGAGAGCCGCCGGTATCAAATCAATTCTTGAATACACATACTGGCAACATCGTTGAGCTAAACCTGTCGGCGATTCATAGTGTGGCTTGTCGCATTCCAACGGCACAAGAGCATTACTCAAAAGCTGTAAATCGCGACGAAGTGATTCGTCTTGCTGTAAATGTTGTTCAATTTGATTTCGCTCATCCGCATCACAAGCGTTAAGCAAAAAGCCAAGTAGTCGTTCGTGTGATGGATTACTCATGGTCCGCCGGATGCGTTTGAGTCCATGCTTCGTTAAGTTTTAGAATTGCTGCGTGCATTCGGCTCTTCACTGTTCCGACAGGAATACCGAGTACATCTGCGGCTTCACGATACTTCATTCCCTGATAGTAAACCAACAGCACCGCTTCTCGGAGGGCGTCTGGCAATTCTGCAATGGCCTGTCGAATCCACTCTCGGCGTTCTTCGCCTTCGAGGTTCGAGGCGGCACCGGGTTCTTTGCTAGTGAGCAATTCTACTAGCGAACCCACGTCGTCTCGTGCCGGGTCTTGCTGGCCCCGACGATCCAGACTTACCATCTTATGCCGACGATTACGGCGCTGCGCATCAATCGCTTGGTTGGTAGCGATTGTGTAAAGCCACGGACGCACTTTCCGTCCTTCTTCAAACTGATCCGCCTTCAAATGAAGTTGCAGGAACGTCGCCTGGAAAACGTCTTCAGCCAGCGTTGCGTCGGTGAGATACCGACGTAGATAGCTGTATAGTTCCCGTTCGTAGCGATGCACCAACTCTTCAAATGCCCTACGATTGGCGTGCAACCGATATTGGAGCAATAACTCCTCATCAGTTTGGCGCGCCAACCGTTCAGGCGAATCGCTGATTTCGGATTGTGCGTCAGTGACACTACTCATTTCTATACGGCCTGAATGGCCGAGAGTTCGTGAGCGGACCGTCGCTGTGGCAAAAAATGGTGATTTCCACAATCTACCGGATAAAGCGTGAGCATTATACATGGCAAGTACCTCCACTCCGACCGCCTTAGACGCACAATCCCTGATGATTAGGATAAATAAAATGATGGGTCTTAAGCGGTCAGGAAACTTAGCCAAAAGAGTTCGCAACTGATGTGCCCTGCTAAAAACGTGATTTTTAAGCGAGAGCAGAATTCAAATTGGCGGTTCGGCAACCTAAGACCCAAATGAGCCTAACTTGTTTTCCAGATAATCTTTACAGCAATCTACAAGCATCCACACAGCAACGAGAATTTTACTTTGAACTGCCGGGCAGAAACTATTCCAGCCATTTTGGCAGTCTCAATTTGAGACGAAATATCTAATCCGTTTGAAGCGAAAGTGGCGCATATCGCTACCCTCCTGCTTTTGCCGACGAGTCCCCGCGTAACGTTGCCAGGCAAATGGTTGCGATTACTACCCCATCGACCCGATAGAGTTCTTGTTAAGACGTCTGCTGCAATGAAAGAGCGGGCGAAGGGCTAAAGAGCTCAAAAATTTATTCGAGAGTCGTGTGCTTCTTGGGTCATGGATGGCCTGTAGTCCCAAGGCAACCGATCTGGCAAGGCCACGAAGGGCCAGCTCAGGTCGAACATCCATGAACGAGAAGGTCTCAAACGATGGCTAAAGATACCTACCGGGTAGTTACCCGAGGTCCAGACGGCAAGCTTCGCATTCGCGATTACGACAAGGCTGAACCGCTTCTCCGCATTCACACGCAAATCGGTGTCGACGATTGTAGCACCGATTTAGGCTTACGTGGCATGCCTGTTTTTCGTGGCCTGGTCGGCCCTATGCCGGAAGGCAAGAACGTCGTCCGTTACGAATCTCCCGATGTCTTCGAAACACTCACGAAAGAGTGGAGCGCCACTCGCACTGGCCGACGTCGCCGACACGCTACCCCGGAAGGATAACGTTTCCACAAGTCGCGCGCATTGAGCCCACACTAAAAAATAAGCCCCTGGGTTGTAACCCAGGGGCCTAAAATTCATTCGGGCTTATAATGTCGGAACTATCGAATACCGCCCCAATTTCCGTTCGAGGCTTGCCGCGGCGGGTCGCTCTGTAATTGGCCCGTTGTGCCAATTGGCTTAGCAGCGACTGCGGTATTGCCAGTAAATGGATCGTTGCCATTCACTGCAACCGAGGTCACTTGTTCTTCAGTGACAAAGCGTTGTGTTGTAACGGGTGTGCGAGAAACGCGTTGTTCGGCAACAAATTCTTGCCGAGTTACAGGAACATGAACCTGTTCGGTTCGCATTTCCCACCGAGTGCGTGGCACATATCGATACTGCACGCTCGGCGACGAGAACGGATTCCAACGGTTCGCCAAATAAGGTTCCCATTGGTATTCTGTCACCGGTGTATAGACGTTTCGCGCGCTAGGCTGATACTCCGTAATGGTGCGCGGAGTATGCACCGTGTACTGGTTTTCAACCACATGCGTTTCCGTTACCGGACGCGAAACCAGTTGCCGGCCAGTCACTCGATATTGCTGGCCCTGTGAATTGGTGTGAATATCTTGAGCAATTGCCATCGGGCAAGCACCCAAAACAACGAGCAGACTGGCAGTAATATGCCGGTGGATCATTCCGTCGGTCCTCCGGAAAGGTTGCCTCACGGTAGATTCGACTGTGACAACGAATCCTTTCGTCATCGGGATAGGTTGGTTAGACCAACACCGCGCAGCCGACACCTTGAGGTCATGATGCCCCCACTCAAAAATCGGCAAAAACCATGCTGGCACTTGAGGATGATTACAACAAGCCGCTAGCTAAAACGAAAACTGTAAGCAAACCCGTGTATTTTTCGCGTGCGCTTCGGGGCACTTGGCTATCGCAGCCGCTTTCAACTGCGATATACTGCTAGCACTGCCCCCAACTATTAGGTTTGCCATGACTACGCTTAAGCCCGAATTTCTCGCGATGCTTCGTTGCCCTGAAGATCGCAGCCTACTGACGATGGCCGATGATGCAGTGCTGTCGCGATTGAATGCCGCTTTGTCGACAGGCCGCTTGCAAAACCGTGGCGGCAAGAGTGTGGAAAAACCACTCGATGGTGCACTACTTCGCGCTGATGGCAAAGTGGCTTACCCGATCATTGATCAAATACCTATTCTGCTCATCGATGAAGGCATTTGGCTGGCAGATGCAACAACTAGCGATTAGCAATCTAGTTAATCGCTGCTTTTTTGGCCCACAGTACGCCGAACTTCATAAAGCGGTATTCAAAAAAGTTCGTGTGGACTTCAACGTTGAAGCCGTGCCGTTTCAGCATTTCAACCAGTTCTTCGTGTCTCTGCTGTGGCGTATACTCGTGAAATTCCATGGCGATGCGATCGATTCGTCCAAAAGTTTCGTCGTCCAAACTGCGAAAGATCTCATACTCCCCTCCTTCGCAATCGACCTTTAAATAATTCACTCGATCGATTCCATTCTCATCAAGCATTCGTTTAAGCGACAGAACGGGAGCACGCTCAATAATTGGCTCCGATTGATACCAGCCGTACCGTAGCTTAATTAGAATGCGTGTCATCAGCATCGGCCGCCATGATGCATGATGATTTACAATGTTAAAACCCGGGTAAGTGACAATCTCAAACTTATCCCCTTCCCGACCGGCGGCAGCTTTAATCGGTATTACATTCGTTAAGCCGTTGCGTTCGATATTTAATCGCAAAACATCCATGGCACTAGTTGGTTCGATGGCAAGCACCTTACCCTGCCGGGCTTGCTTGGCGGCCCAGAGCACGAAAATTCCCATGTTGGCGCCAATATCGACAACGGTATCGGTCGGGCAGATTTCAAACCCTGGATGGTCGTACCTCCGTTTTTTGAAGATCTCGTTCACCACATACCGTGCCGCCCCTTTTTGTTGCGAAGTGGCCAAATACAGCGCAAGGCCATCGCTTAGGTCGATCTTAAATTCAGCGGACGTAGTGGCTTGAGCCATGAACTGATGTATTTAGCGAAATGCAATGTAAAGAACTACCGGACCGAATAATATAAACTCGCACTTTGTCGCCGCGAAAGGGGAGACTTCGCACTTGACCATCTCACGCGGCACTGCGATAGTGCAACATCTTCGATGTTTTTCGCCCATTTTTTGCAGGTAATTTCGTCATGGCGGATGTGGTCGTGCAGCCGGTGCGGTCGTGGGGTGATCGTCGGGCATTTATGAATTTTGCCTGGGATTTATACCGTGATGATCCGTACTGGGTGCCACCATTACGTGGTAATTTCAAACGGCTAGTGGGCTGGAAATACCATCCATTCCAAGAAATCGGCGAAGTGCAAACCTTTATTGCCCGTCGTAATGGCCAAGTTCTTGGACGCATCGCCGGAATCGTAAACCACGAACACAACCGCCATTTTAAAGAACGTCGCGGCTTCTTCGGTTTTTTCGAATGCATTAACGACCGCGCGGTGGCACATGCCTTGTTCGACGCCGTGCGATCATGGCTTGCCGAGCGTGACATTGCAGCAGTTCGCGGGCCGGTAAATCCGTCGTTGAATTATGAAATAGGCCTACTCGTTGACGGTTTTAACGATCCGCCAACTTTCATGATGACCTACAATCCGCCGTACTATGCTGAACTGATCGAGTCGTATGGCTTTGCCAAGACCCACGATTTTTATGCCTACTTAGGAGTGAAAAAAGACCTCGACCATCAAATCCCACGTGTCGGCGGACTCGTCGAACGCGTGAAAGAAGTTTTCAACGTGCAAACGCGGCCGATGAATCGCAGCAGTTTCTTACAAGACGTGCGTCTCTTCCTCGATATTTATAATAAATCGTGTTTGCATGTGTGGGGTTTTGTACCCATTACACAAAAAGAACTCGATTGGATGGCGAGTGAAATGAAATACGTTATTGTTCCCGAATTGACATGCGTGGCCGAAGTTGATGGTAAAGCGGTCGGCGCTGTATTCTGCCTGCCGGACTATAACCCACGAATTAAAGCAATCAATGGTCGGCTATTTCCGTTCGGCTTTTTAAAACTACTCAGCAAAAATCACGACATGAAACGAGTGCGGCTTATCAGCACGAACGTGATCCCTGAATATCAAAAGTGGGGCCTAGGAATTATCCTGCTGGTCAGCCTGTTACCTAAAGGCTTGGCAATGGGCATGGAAGAAGCCGAGTTTTCTTGGGTTTCCGAAACCAATACGCTTGCCCGCGGCAGCCTGGAAAAGGGAGGCGCTCAACTTTTCAAAACCTATCGTTTATACGACTATACGGCGACCGAACATACCGCAAAATTGGCATGACAAGCGATGAATAGGGAATGGGGAATGTTCGAACCATCGTAAATCCGATGAGAACTAAGAGCGTCTATAAAAGGACGCCTATCGATTTTGCCTTCGCCGCCCGATGATAGACCAAATACTTTTCATTCCCCGCTCTATTCTCCTTATTCTTTATTGATCTCTATCGTCGATGTCCGCCTTCACCCAATCACAGGCCTCTCGCGATGTCGTCATCACGGGTGTTGGTGTTGTCAGTCCGATTGGTATGGGCCACGAGGAGTTTTGGAAATCGCTTTGTGAAGGTCGTAGTGGCGTGCAACCGGTAACGTTGTTTGACACGAGCGCTTATCCGGTTCACTTTGGCGCCGAAGTTCCAGATTTCGACCCCAAAACCTGGATCAAGCCACGAAAAAGTCTGAAAGTAATGTCGCGTGAAATTCAGTTTGGTTTTGCCGCGGCAGACTTGGCAATGAACGATGCTGGCTTACAGCCCGGGCAAATCGAGCCAACACGTTTTGGTGTCGTCTATGGCGCTGAAATGATCTATTGCGATCTAGCAGAACTGGAAGACACTTACCGCGCTTGCATCGTCGATGGTCAGTTCGATTTCTCGCGCTGGGCTGATGCAGCAATGGGCCAAATGTTTCCACTTTGGCTTTTAAGAAATTTGCCAAACATGGTTGCCTGCCATGTCGCGATTGTGCAGGAGGCCCAGGCGCCCAATAACACCATCAGTTTAAGTGACGTTTCTAGCCTGGCCGCGATCGCTGAAGCAGTGCGAGTAATCGAGCGAAATGCCGCCGATGTGATGATTGCCGGCGGCGTGGGAGCGCGAATTCATCCCACGACCTATTGCTTTCGTGGGCATCATGATTTGTCTCACCGCAATGAGAATCCTTCTGCCGCGTGCCGGCCGTTTGATTCCGGCCGCGACGGAATCGTCAATGGTGAAGGCTCCGCAGCATTCGTGCTGGAAACCAGGGAACACGCACAGCAACGCGGGGCGAAAATTTTGGGCCGCATCCTGAGTCAAGCCAGTAGCCACGAACCGTTACAAGTCGGCCAACCACTAGCAGGTACCGCATTAAAACAAGTGATTCGCATTGCCA
>CAZIGP010000164.1:0-3507 GCA_964538425.1 uncultured Pirellulales bacterium
TACCCGATCCTACCCTCGCCAGTTGAAAACCCGTAACATTCAAGTTTCCAAGGCCTTTGGGTATGTTAGCCAAGTTGGCACTGGGTATGAATCGCGGCTTTTCTCACTGATATTTGAGCTTGTAGGAACGACCCAACCTTTCGCGTTTTGTCCGGTATTGCGATGGATATTCTCACGCTGATTTGGAACTTTTTGCTAGGGCTTTTGCCCAGCGACCGACCAAGATGTTTGGCTCCGGCGGTCCGACGAGTGTCGGCGCACGATGTCCGAGCAATTTACGTCGGTTCGGCTAATGCGCGAGTCGCTTACGGTTGGATGACAGCAGTCCCCATCTACCCCTTGTGCGTTCGCCCGCCTTGCACCAAGCAAGGTGGCGATGGTCGAGCCGGATCGCCATCGGCTGCAAATTTATCCAAGTGGTGTTGATCTGGGCATGATTGTTGTTGGCCGCGTCTTTGCGGCAACGTTTCTTACGGCTTCGCAGTGAGACTGCGCCCGCGCTACCCTTTTCTGCTTGGTGAGATGCCGTGCTGTTTGCGGATTTGTGAAAACAGAATCGCCTCAGCCATGCCTGATGGGCGCTTGAGATCACCATACAAGGGAAGGGAATCGCCATGGATACTTCCTGGAAAATTACCATCGCTGCAGCATTGGCTGCAGGTATGACCTTTATCTTCGTCAAATTTTTAGACTATATCCGCCGCAAAGATGCGGAGACGGAAGCTCGAAAAATTCTCGAAGAAGCTCGCCGCGATGCCGACAATCGCAAAAAAGAGGCCGAGCTGGAAATTAAAGAAGTCGCCATTCAGCAAAAAGCTGAGGGAGAACGCGAACTATCGAAACTCCGCCAAGAATTACATGAGCGCGAGCGGCTTTTGGATAAACGGCAAGATGCTGTCGAGCAACAATCCGATCAAGTGCGCAAGCAAGAAAAAATGGTGGAAACTACGCAACGCAAACTCGCCGAGCGTATCGAAGACACAAACCGCCGCAATGAAGAATTGCAAAAAGCACTTGATCTGCAGCGGCAAACGCTGCATCAGCTAAGCGGTTTAGGACGTGAGGAGGCGACCCGTCGATTGCTGGAAATGCTCGACCAAGAATTACAGCACGAGCAGGGTGCAATCATCCAACAGCACGAGCGTAAGATGCAAGAAGTCTGCGAGGCAAAATCCAGGGAGATCTTGGTCACCGCAGTGCAGAGATATGCCGCTAGTCATACCGCGGAAACAACAACCAGCACGGTTGATATTCCCAACGACGAAATGAAAGGCCGCATCATCGGCCGCGAAGGTCGCAATATTCGGGCGTTTGAAAAAGCGACCGGCGTCGATGTCATTATCGACGACACTCCCGGCGTCGTCATTGTAAGTGGCTTCGATCCCGTGCGGCGAGAAATCGCTCGCATGGCGCTCGACAAACTCATCATTGACGGACGCATTCATCCATCACGGATCGAGGAAGTGGTGACGGAAACTCAGGCCGAGATGGAGCGGCATATTCAAAAACATGGCGACGAAGCGGTTCAAGAAACGGGTGTGGGGAGATTGCACCAGAAGATCATTCATTTGCTCGGACGATTGCGCTTTCGCACGAGCTACAGCCAAAACGTGTTACGACATTCGATCGAAGTTGCATTTTTGGCCGGCATGTTGGCAGAAGAAATTGGTCTCGATGCCGACTTGGCACGTCGCTGCGGTTTGCTCCATGACATCGGTAAAGCGGCAGACCATGAGGCCGAAGGCGGCCACCCGAAAATCGGCGCTGAATTGCTCAAGCGTTACGGCGAAGGGCCGGAAGTCGTTCATGCAGCCTTAGGGCATCATGACGATATTCGCATCGATCATCCTTACACCGTTTTGGTAGCGGCTGCAGATGCTTGCAGTGCTTCCCGGCCCGGTGCTCGCCGCGAAACTTTAGAGCGTTACATTAAACGAATGGAAGAACTCGAATCCATTGCTAAAGGTTTTCCTGGTGTGGAGCAAGCCTTTGCCATTCAAGCTGGGCGCGAGTTGCGAGTAATTGCCAGTGCGAAAGATACGAGCGATCAATCCGCCGCCAAAATCTGCCGTGACATCGCCAATGCTTTCGAGCAGCAATTGACTTATCCAGGGGAGATCAAGGTGACAATGCTCCGCGAAACCCGAGTTACCGAAATGGCTCGCTAACTCGGAATAGATTGTCTAGGAAAACACAGATAAATCAGATAAACACAGATTTGGAAATAGAACAGTCTAATTACTTTTTAAAGTGCGATATGTTCTGCTATCTAGGTCGAAACTTTCTGGCATGACTTTCTATTGTTTTTCTGTTGGTGTTTATCCGTTTCATCCGTGTTGATTTTTGTTCCCTAGACCTCGATAAATCATGCGGCTTTTGCTCATCGGCGACATTGTCGGCAAACCAGGACGGCAAATTGTTTGCCAGGCACTTAAGCTGTTGATCGAGCGAGAAGGACTCGATTTGGTTGTTGCCAATGCCGAAAACGCTGCAGGTGGAACGGGAATCACGCCAGCGATTTATCGCGAATTGACGGCGGCTGAAGTCAATGTGATTACGCTCGGCGATCACATCTACAAGCGAGGCGAAATCATCGGCGTATTACAGGCTGAGCAAAATGTGGTGAAGCCGGCAAATTTTCCACCGGATGCTCCGGGGCGAGAATTTGCCATAGCATCGGCACGCAATGGAATACAAGTTGCCGTGTTAAGCCTGATGGGCCGGGTTTTTATGCGACCGGTCGATTGCCCTTTTAAAGCGGCAGATCGCGTCCTTGCCGCATTACCGCAAGATATTCGTGTCATCCTTGTTGATTTCCACGCCGAAGCTACCAGCGATAAACAATTATTGGGGCGTTATCTCGATGGCCGTGTTTCTGCAGTGCTCGGCACTCACACCCATGTACCAACGGCCGATGAATGTATTCTTCCCGGTGGAACAGCATTTCAATGCGACGTAGGCATGACGGGCCCTTACGAAAGCATTCTTGGCCGACGAATTGATCGGGTGATGGAAACGACGCTCACTTTTAATCCAACCGCTTTCGACGTCGCGACGGGCGACGTTCGATTAAGCGGCACGATTGTCGAGATCGACGAGTCGACGGGACGAGCGACAGGAATTCGTCGAATTGTGATTCGCGAGCAAGAACTAAACGTGTAACGGGCAAGCAAATTCTTGCTATCAAGGGTGAGAAATACACCACGCGCAACCTTCCAGTGAGCAACATGCTAGCAGCGGGAAACCGTAGTGCGGGGCTGGCATTGACGTTAGTTCGCTAATTTCGATACTCTTTGCCGCCATCAGCTCCGTATTTTTGCCGATTATCTGTCTGTTTCGGTGCGGTGCTATTGATTGGCCGTCTTCCTCCTAAGAGTGGCTGCACGTGGCTAAAAAACCTGAAATTGCCTTGTTGGTTTCATCTTATCAGCGTCCCGCACATCTCCGGCGAGCCTTAGTATCGATTGCGCGACAACGTGATGTTGCTGGAATGATGGAAGTTGTTGT
>CAZIGP010000164.1:3517-7777 GCA_964538425.1 uncultured Pirellulales bacterium
GGTGCAAGAATTTGCCAAGTCGGTTGATTTCCGAGTGCAATTTACCACCCACCCACGCAACACATTTCAGCTAGCACGCTGCCGTAACGAAGGCGCTGCTGCAAGCACGGCCCCTTACCTTTTGTATTTGGATGGCGATTGTATTTTGCCTCCCGATCATGTGGCGATCCATTTACAACGAAGAAAGCTTCGTACAGTAATGGCCGGGGATTGCGCGCGTTTAGAGGAAGCCACTTCTGCAAAAATCAATGAAGATGCCATTCGTCAGGGAGAGTTTATTGGTTGGGCGCCACCCACAGAGCTGCAGCGATTGCGAAAGCAAGATCGCAAAGCAAGGCTGTATCAATGGCTGCGGCACCCGACGAAGCCTAAGTTAATTGGCAACAACGTCGGCATTTGGCGCAGAGATTATGAACTCGTCAATGGCTATGACGAGAACTATGAAGGCTGGGGCTGTGAAGATGATGATTTGCGGCTGCGCTTGCGAATGGGTGGTATTCGCATCGAGTCGATCTTGCGATGGACGTATACCTATCATTTATGGCACCCTACCGACGTAACTGCTCCCTCGAATTGGCGACAAGGACGTAATGTGGCGTACCTTACTCGGAAAAATATTCCGATGCGCTGCAGCAATGGATTAGTTAAAAATGGCTCGACTCAAAAGCATGCAGCGTAATGGTTATGCCTTTCGATTACCTGATTGTCGGCTGCGGCATGTTTGGAGCGGTATTTGCGCGCATGGTTGCCGAACAAGGCAGGCGCGTGATCCTGATTGATAAAAGGCCTCACATCGGTGGAAACTGCTACAGCGAGCAAATTGAAGGCATTCACGTTCATCGGTACGGACCACATATTTTTCATACTAGTAACGAGCGCATTTGGCAGTTCGTTAATCGATTTGCAAAATTCAACCACTTTCGTTTAAGAACGCCGGTCAATTTTCACGGCCGGCTTTTCTCTTTTCCCGTTAACTTGATGACGCTGCATCAGTTGTGGGGCGTTACCTCACCGGAAGAAGCGGAATGCAAGTTGGCCGATGTGCGGATCCCTTGTGAAAACCCGAATAATTTAGAAGAGTGGATCCTTTCACAGGTAGGGTGGGAGATCTACGACACATTCATTCGTGGCTATACCGCCAAACAATGGGGGCGCGATCCCAAAGAGCTACCTGCTTCGATCATTCGTCGCCTGCCGATTCGTCGCACTTACAATGACCGATACTTCGACGATCCCTTTGAAGGTATTCCCGTCGGCGGGTATACGCAACTGTTTGAAAATTTACTCGATCACAACAATATTCGTTTTGAGACAGGTGTAGATTACTTCGAACAGCGCGAGTGGGTGCATCGTCAAGCAAACAAATTAGTTTACACCGGCAAAATCGACGAGTTTTTCGATTATCGATTTGGGCGATTGGAATACCGTTCACTACGGTTTGAAAATCGTGTCATGGCGGGAGATTTTCAAGGCAGCGCCATCGTAAATTACACGGCGGCTGAAGTGCCTTATACCCGCATCACAGAACACAAGCATTTTGAAATGCTTAGCTCGGAACGTACGGTAATTACCTACGAATATCCTGACAAATACGAAGAGCACAAGGTTCCTTACTATCCGGTCCGAGATGAGCAAAACTCAGCTCGCTATGAACGATATCGTGAATTAGCTAGCGGCACGAATGTCATTTTCGGCGGTCGCTTGGGCACTTACATGTATTACGATATGCACCAAGTTGTTGCGCAAGCCATGATGTTAGCTGAAAAGCAGCTAAGCGATGAACGTAGGCAACTCCACGAAGCGGCTTAATACTGAAAGCAGAATCCATCGGGGCAATTGGATGAACGCATTTTCAAAACCAATCGTTACAAGTTGGCCAACTACAGCCATCGGATGTGAGCCAAAACTCGAAGAGCTCACACAAGATCCACGAAATCCCTCTGGAGCATCTCTCCAACTGTCGGCAATTTTTATCTTATTGGCGACGCTTGTCCTATGGATTCCTCTTCTGGCGTCTCGTTCGGCCGATAGTTCCTATTTGTTGCCGTTTTCTATGGATGAGCATGCGTTCATTCAAGATACATTTGAGACGCAACAGCAGTTGAAAGAAGGTAGGTTTGCAGAAGTTTTGCAAACAAAATTGCAATGGAAGTGTGGGTATATTTTTCAAATTGCGTATGCGATTGGCACATTTCCTTTCTTTTTGGCTGACTCATATACTGGTGTTCTGTTGTGCGCCAGATTAATTTCTGCATTGTTCTTCGGCCTATCGATTTTCTACGTCTATCGTCTTAATCTGCTGTTTCTAGGCAAATCATGGGTTTCGATGATCTTGGCGCTATCGCTGCTTTTCATGCCTGGATTATTTGTTTTCCAAAAGTTTTTTGCGCCAGATCAGATGTCACGATGTTTCTGGGTCATGAGCTTTTATTACTTATGTCGCGATGACTTATCCTTTCGTCGAGATTTTGTTTTGGCTTGTATCTTACAAGGAATCGCGATCTCAATTCGATTACCTGCTGTCATTGGAGGATTCGGATTCGCAACCGCAATTTTGCTAAGTTGGCTATCTAATCGCAACATTCTGCAAGCGCTCAAGCAGTGCTTGAAAGGATTGATTTTGGTTGGGGGAACATTTTTAGTCAGTAATTTTCCTGCTTTCACTTCAATTTCTAATTTCAAGCAATATCTTGGTGAACTCACTTGGGTTCATAGCGAGTATGAACAAGCACCTGCGATGACACTCCCAGGTCGAATGCTTCATTGGTTTAGCATTGTCGATGAGCACTACTTAATTTATGCCATGCAGGCAGTTGTGGTTATAGGTCTGATTGCCGCCATCGGCTTTACTTGCTGGTCACCCCGGTATCGCGCTCATCGAAATCGGCTGTTAATTCTTGCTGCAGTATTGATGGTAGGAATGCTTATTAATTTTGTTTTAGTAAAGCAATTTCTTTATTGGCATCTCGCACCATTTTTTTCTCTAGTTCTTTGTGGAATTGCTGTTTTATACACGGTTATTTCTCAGGGCCACCGACGGATTGCTAATGTCATGGTGTGTGGATTTGCCATCGCGTTAATGGCAACCAACGGCCAATCGTTTTGGAAACAGATGCAAGCGAGATTAACCGAGCATCAAACCCTGGAGTTCGCTCGCTGGCAAACAGAAATGTATGCGACTCAGGAACGCGTATTGGAACTTTCAAGAGAGTCTGAGAGTAACCCCGAGTCGTTAGATATTCTGGCCTGCTATCACAGTGCCGAGGATATGATGGTGTATCAGGCCGTTGGGCTGCGCACAAAATTGGTTGCACAAGGACGATTTCAAGCGGCGATAACTCGCGATTTTCCATTGGTAGCAATTTTGGATTTGCGCCATCCTCGGTATGAAGACTGGACTGATAAAAAAATATCGAAGATTTCCCAAGCACTTAACAAGTTGCGAACATCTCCTACAGGGCATCGCTATCGCTACGAGCTAGCACAATCGACTGGGAAGCGTTATGTGTTCCAGCGAGTTGATGCTTCGGCACCTAGGCGCCTGCAGCACGTTACGGGTCTGTCTACATTCAAATCTCTTGCTGTTTTTTTTCAGCAAAACCCTAGCAGCGATTTAACCAATGTTATTGATCGGCCTCCGGCGTTAATTGCAGAACCTTCAGCTTTGAATGAGAGGAACTTAATTGATGTCGAATGAGCCGCTTTCTCACAATCCAAATGACTCGCGGCATTACCTCAATGCACGTGTGCACTTCTGGTTACTGGTTTTGCTGGCCGTGACATTGATGACGCCTGCAATTGCAGCACGCTCGGCTGATCCATCTTATCTACTAGCGTTTTCTGGTGACGAATATGCTTTTTGCTCGCGCATTCATGAATTACAAGAGATGTTGGTTGATGGAAAAGTAGGGGAAGTACTTAGTCAACCTCTTCGATGGGGCTACGGCCAATTGTATACCTTGATTTATTTGTTTTTCACGTTGCCATGGTATTTCATGGACTCGTTCACCGGAGAACTAATCGCTGGCAGGATGTTAGGTTTGTTTTTTACCGGTTTGACCATTGCTTATGTTTATCGAATTAATTTGCTTTTTACTTGCAATTGTAGAATCTCTCTAGCGCTAGCTAGTTGTCTACTAACGATGCACGGATTATTTGTAGAGCATAAATTTTATGCACCAGACCATTTGGCTAATTTTCTTTTAGTATCCAGCATGTATTATCTATGCCGTGATAGAGCGGCGTTAGGTAGAGATTACC
>CAZIGP010000164.1:7787-8097 GCA_964538425.1 uncultured Pirellulales bacterium
CTTTGCAGCAGCAGTAAAATTAAATTTGGTTCTTGTTGGAACTGCATTTGTCGCAGCAATAAGTTTAGCGTGGCTTAGGCAAGGTAGATTAGTTTGGGTTTTGCAACGTATGGCCATCGGAATGGCATCCATTATCTTTGCATTTGCTTTCAGCAATTATCCCGTTTTTTTATCTCTCGAGAACCTAGCTGACTATAGCTATTGGATTCAGTACGGTTTCCAATCTGCAAGTACGGGAAGCTTTGGACGCTATGCTAATCATGGTCTTGCTCGGCGAATTGCCACTTGGCTTTGGCTGGATGATAGTTCG
>CAZIGP010000165.1:0-8041 GCA_964538425.1 uncultured Pirellulales bacterium
TCTGCTACTGCGCCGCATTCAAGAAGGTCAAACCGATATTGTTGCTCAAATGCTAGGGCAAGGCGCCGATAAAGGGGGCGAAAAACCCGTCCAACGCAAAGCTTCTTACGTGCTCGTCGACGAAGCCGATAGTATCCTCATCGACGAGGCCCGCACGCCGCTCATCATCAGCTCTTTGCCGAATGAAGAGCAGCGCGCGGAGGCCGAGTTGTATCAATGGAGCGCCGCAGCCGTCAGCCATTTTGCCGAAGACGAGCACTATACCTACGATCCTGAAAAACGAACGACCGAACTAACTGGGGAAGGCCGCCGCTTAGTGCGAAGTTTGCCACGCAGTGGCTGGGTTGAGCAAGTTGGCATGTTATCGCTTTACGATTCCATCGAGCGGGCTTTGAAAGCCGATCGAGCTTTCATTCTCGATCGTCACTACGTCGTGCGCGACGGCGAAATTGTGATCGTTGATGAATTCACAGGTCGACTTGCAGAAGGCCGAAAATGGCGAGACGGCTTGCATCAAGCGATTGAAGCGAAAGAAAACGTAAAAGTAACAATTTCCACCGGGCATGCCGCGCGCATCACGATCCAAGATTATTTCTTGCGATACAAACGACTGGCCGGCATGACAGGCACCGCATCGACTTCGGCGCGCGAGTTACGGAAGATTTATAAAGTTCACGTGGTGCAAATTCCCACACATCGGCCGCCGATTCGCAAACGCTTGCCCACCCGCACTTTTGGCAATGAAGACGCGAAGTTTGCAGCAATTGTCGAGGAAATTCAGGAAATGCGAATTTCGGGTCGACCGGTGCTTATCGGTACTCGCTCCATTGATAAGTCAGAGAAGCTTTCAAAAATGCTAAGTGCCGGAGGGGTTCCGCACCAAGTTTTAAATGCTCGCCATATTGCTGCCGAGGCCGACATCGTGTCCCTGGCTGGTCAGAGCGAGCGAGTGACGGTGTCTACCAATATGGCCGGTCGCGGTACCGATATTCGCTTAGGCACAGGGGTTATGGAACTGGGAGGCATGCACGTCATTTGTACTGAAATGCACGATTCTGCACGGGTCGATCGCCAGCTTATCGGTCGTTGTGGGCGGCAGGGCGATCCTGGCACATTCCGGCAATATCTTTCGCTGGACGACGACATTCTCGTCATGGGGCTTGGCCCAAAACGAGCCGCAAAACTCGCCGCACGTGGCGAAAATACCGACGGTTCTTTTGATCGTAAAGCAGGCTTGTTTTATAAAGCCCAGCACAAGATCGAACGCCGCCATTTCCGTGACCGCAAAGCGCTGATGTATCACGAACGGGAACGGAATAAAATCATATTGCAAATGGGACAAGATCCCTATCTCGATTCGCCGGCATAAAGCAGAATTTGTTGTTAGATGATGAGGGCATTGAACAGAAAGAAAGCAATGCAAATAGGGCATAGCAGGAGAACCAAATTTTATGAGTAACGTACCTGATCCGCTTTTGGCCGGTAAAGAATTGCCGACATTTAAATTCGCACTGGAAAAATCTGCGGGCAAAGTGATTGGCAATAGCTATGGCAAAGAAGCGACGGTTACTCAATTGCCGATTTCAAAAGGCATTGCCGGAGTTTCGATGCGAATCGAGCCGGGAGTAATGCGAGAACTGCATTGGCATGCCACGGCCGCGGAGTGGGCGTTTGTGATTGAGGGACGTGTACGAACCACGGTCATCGACCCTGCTGGCAACGCTGAGACAAACGATTTTGAGCCAGGCGATGTGTGGTATTTTCCGCGTGGTCACGGGCACATGCTCGAATGCCTCGGCGATAAGCCGTGCCATTTTATTTTGATTTTCGACAACGGTTACTTCTCGGAATTCGGCACGTTTAGCATTACCGATTGGGTTGGCCACGCACCTAAGACACTGCTGGCAAAAACATTTGGCTTGCCCGCAGCAACGTTCGATTCGTTTCCGAGCAGCGAAGTGTACTTTGCAAAAGGAGCGATTCCGCCCGAAAAAGCGGTAGCGCCGCTACAAGGTGCGAAGTTGCCGCCGCAGACACACAAATATCGCATGTTGGCCGAAGCGCCTCATAGTGTTCACGAAGGAGGCCGCGAATGGCGGCTCGATTCGACCAAGTTTCCTATTTCTCAAACGATGACTGGTGTGGTTCTTGATCTCGACCCCGGGGCAGTGCGCACTCTGCACTGGCACCCCAATGCCGACGAATGGCAGTACATTCTGAGCGGTAACCTAGATGTCACCCTCTTCGGTTCCGGCGGCCGCTTTCGTACCGAAAAACTCGAACCAGGCGACGTTGGCTACATTCCGCAAGGTTATGGTCACTCGATCGAAAATACGGGAACAACGAGCGCTCGAATTCTGATTGGTTTCAACACCGGCATCTATCAAAGCATTGATTTAACGCAATGGATCGCTGGCAACCCCGCCGACGTGCTAGCGACAAATTTTGGACAGCCGATGGAACTCGTGCAGAAATTTCCGAAACAGGATGTATTTATAGCGGATGGTAAGTGATCGAGTTATCGTGCTAAACTAACCGGCGTTCAACCTGCACGCCGACTATGAAAGATCGTCTCGACATTGCGAAAAATTGGTTGCCGCGGTACACCGGCATGCCACTCGATGAATTTGGCGAGTATGTGCTGCTCACCAACTTTCAGTATTACATCACGCAGTTCGCGCAAAAATTCAACTGCAATGTTTACGGCGAAGGGCGGCCAATGCAGGCGGCGACAAATTCCGCCGGCCTGTCGATCGTGAACTTTGGCATCGGCTCGGCAAATGCGGCCACGATCATGGATTTGCTCTCCGCGCGGCATCCCAAAGGGGTGCTATTTCTCGGAAAATGCGGTGGGCTGAAAACTTCGACCGAAATCGGCCACTTTATTCTGCCGATTGCTGCTATTCGCGGCGACGGTACCAGCCTCGATTATTTTCCTCCCGAGGTCCCTGCCCTGCCGTCGTTTAAGCTGCACAAATTCATTTCCGAAAAAATTGTGGCACGAAACTTCGATTACCGCACCGGAGTGATTTACACCACCAACCGTCGCTTGTGGGAGCATGACGCCGAGTTCCTTGCCCGGCTTAAGAAAATGACGTGCATCGGCATCGATATGGAAACTGCCACAATTTTCATCGTCGGCCACTACAACGAAATTGCCCGCGGCGCTTTGTTGCTTGTCTCCGATGTGCCATTTATGCCGGAAGGAATTAAAACCGAAGAATCAGACCAAGCGGTCACGCAAAACTGGTCTGACGTACATCTCGACCTTGGCATCGAAGCGATGACCGAAATTGGCACTAGTGGTGAAAAGATCAAGCACTTTCGGTATTGAGAGCAACTCGGATTTTCCGTGCGATCCGGCTCGGAGTGCTGCAGTGCGATTCTAAATCGGCAGAATTTGTGATGTTTGGCAAATTCGACACCTCGCTAGATTTGCGATCAGCGGGTAACATTTGTTACTCACAAACGTCTGCGAAGATGCAGAAATCAGTAGAGTAAATCGGTGATGGCGCGCAATGCAGCAGCCATTCAGTAAAATAATTAAAATTTAATTCCGACTTAATTCAACAATGAACGAATCTTCGGCAGTTTCTGATACTTCGAGTCAACCTGCTCCGCGTTGGCGAGCACTCAATCGAATCGATCGCCGCGTGGCGGGCGTGTTGGTCGAGAAAGCAAAGACCACGCCCGATCAGTACCCGATGACGCTCAATGGCCTCGTCAACGGCTGCAACCAAAAGAGCAATCGCGATCCGCAAATGCAGCTTGAAGAAGATGCCGTGATGGAGTCCCTCGACCGGTTAAAATCGGTCGGTGCAGCCAGCGAAGTGCAAGGCAGCGGCCGTGTGCCGAAATTTCGGCATTTGCTTTACGAATGGCTGGGTGTTGATAAGGTGGAACTCGCCGTGATGGCCGAATTGCTATTGCGAGGCGCGCAGACCGAAGGCGAACTTCGTGGCCGGGCCTCACGCATGGAACCCATTGCCGATTTGAATGCGATGCGGACGATTTTCAATGCGCTCAAAGCAAAAAATCTGGTAATTGAATTGACGCCTCCAGGTCGTGGGCAGATTATTTCCCATAATCTTTACGAACCCGACGAACTGGAACGATTGAAGGAACGGCTCGGAGCGGCGGGAAACAATGGCGGCTGGGAATCTTCGTCGGCTGCCGCTGCGCGCCCGGCTCCTGCCGCAAATCTATCGGCTGGCAGTGGCAAACCGCAAACGTTCGCGGAATCGAACACTAATGGCATTCAGGAAGAAATGCATTCGTTACGTTCCGAAGTAGCGCAACTGCGACGGGAATTGGAAACGCTCACGGAAGTGGTGCGACGCCAAGAAAATGCAGTTAGCGATTTGCGGTCATCGCTCGGCGGATGACACAGCAGCTTATCTTTCAATAAGTTTCCAACCCGCCGGATATCTTAATTCGCGCTCGGCAACGATTGCCCAAGGTGTGCCTTGGTGTTCTTTGACAACTCGCTCTAAATACACACGCGAATTTTTCGCCATCTTATCGAGTGCGCTACCGACGGCAATTTCATCGGCCGGCTCAAGCACCCATTTCTTGCTGTTAGGGTTGGTCAGTTTTTTGCCTTGTTTCAAGGTAGCAAGAACGGCGTTATACCCATCGAGCCGAGCTTTTGCCGACAAAACCTGACCCATCGCCAGATCGTAACCCGCTTGCCAACGGGCACCGGTAAGCTTCGGACGATCCGATTCGCTGCCTACGATGGCATCGTACAACTGTTGAATGGGTTGTTCTTCCAATGCGGCTTCTTGCTGAGCATCAGTGAGATTGCGTGCCATTTGAGCTTCGTCACTGAGCACATCGAATTCCATACGAGGACTTCTCAAGCCATCCGCTTTTGGCAACTGTGCGGCTTGATGCAGAGCCAACCTACATTTATTTTCCGAGAGTAACTGGCGGTATCGTTCTTCATTGACGTAGTCGGGAACATACTTCTCAAAAACCAGAGTGTTAGGGTCGGCCGCGGCCAGGCCCCAGCCGATCATTGACACGTCATGCAGGCGGACGTAGGTGCCGCCGCTTTGTCGGCAGATGCGCTCTAAGCCAAAGGGCCCATAACCGGCATCGGTCAGGTCGGACGTTCCTTGTTTGCCGGGTAAGGCCAAACGAATTCGTTCAGGAAACAGAGACTCGATGGGCGAGTGTTCATCGGCAGGTTCACGTTCCATTCGACCGCGCACCATTTGAGCTACGGACTGACCAAAGCGAGCCGGCGGGCCAATGCCAAAGACTGGAATTGCCGCGCGTTTCAGGGCCAACAGCACAGCGTCTGCATCCTTTAAGTCATCGCCTGAGGAGGCGCCCACAATGACAAAAAGGACCTCTGATTCGCTGGATCGATTGGCTGCATATTTGTCGATTGCTTGTCGAAGCGCGGCACAAAGATTTGCGGAGTTACTTTTATCGGTGGATAAGCCAGTGAGCGCCGATTGAATTTCGCTGGGCTTGGAGGTGGGTTTAGCGGTTGCCCACCGCACTTCGGCAGCATAGCCGAGCACCGCCATTTCGAGTTGGTCTGGATATGCATCATTAAAATCTTGCATCTGCTGAACGATCGGCTCGATTAAGCTGCTGCGTAAAGCTTCTGCGGCTGGCGAAAGTTCTACGAGCCAAACGACCAAGGTCTTGCGAAATGCGACGGCTGCTCGAATTTCGGAGCCAATGTGGGCAATTGCACGGCCTTCATCGATATTTACGCCGGCCATAACAGGCGCGGCAGGAAATGTATCGGGGACTGCTAATTTCGGTTTGGAAGACTTCCTTGCACGTCGTTTACGCGCCGCCGAATTGGGTTCATTTTTAATTTTGGCTGCCGCTTCCTTTTCAGCGGCAGCAGATTTTTCCGCATCAGGCGGCTTGGCCGCATCTTCTCCATAAGATTTCGCAGCGGTGATTGCCAGGAGAGCAGCGATCAATAATGCAGCAAGAAACCGAAGGCGAGCCGCCACCGCGAGAGTCTTTACTAAGGTCTTCATACATTGCCGCGCGAGCCAGGTTTCGAATTTTTCCGAATTACCTTATTATGCCAAGGGCCGGGCAATGCGCATGAAAAAATCCCTTGGCGCAAAAAAAAATCGGGGTCCCTGACGTGTCAATTACACATTGACGGTGCAGGATGGTCAGGGGCAAGGCAACCATCCAGCCGATACGCGTCAGAGACCCCGCGGGCCATCGCAAAGGGTTTGTCGATAAGTCGACGCTCTTATTGAATGCAAGCATTGTGCCAAGGGATAAATTTACCATTCCAATAGCCGCTATCGTTGTATCTAAATCGTTGCTAAATATTGACTTATTGATTTTCAAACACATCAAGCAAGCAAAGTGCCGCACTGAAGCAACTTACAACAGGTGCGTCATTTCACTGATCTGGTCTGCAAAAAGAGACCTGCGACAGAGGGAGAAAATTTAACTGCTTCGATCTCGTCCCAAATTGAGATTTAAGGCAAAATCCATATTCATAGAGATTTTGCCTACTTTGGAATTGCAACCCAATTTAACACATACGCTGTGGCATTAGCCTTCGACCAACTGCCCGCTACGGCGCGGCAAGTTTTGATTGTTGTGAATCGAACCGCGGGGGCCGGCGCGCGCCAGAATGCCGCCGAGCATCTAAGCAGCGAGCTGGTTTCCTGTGGGTTTCAATCGATTACCATCGATTCATTGGCGGAGCTATCACAACGGGCAAGCGAACTTAAAAATCGCGGAGAATTACGAGCCGTAATCGCTATCGGAGGAGATGGCACCGTAGCAGAAGCGGTGAACCGTACTCCTGTTGGGACGCCTGTGGCTGTATTTCCGGCTGGGACAGAGAATTTGCTGGCTGGATACTTAGGCGTGAGCAAGGATGTTGCTGAAATGGCACGCTTGATTATTGATGGACACACTGCGTGGCTTGATGCTGGCCGTGCCGGTGATCGCATTTTTCTGCTGATGGCCAGTGCAGGTTTCGACGCTGATGTCGTTCATCGACTTCATTCCGCCCGATCAGGAAATATCCGGCGTTTATCTTATCTCAAACCAATTTGGCAATCGATTCGTAAATACCCATACCCGGAGCTGCGCGTGAGGTACGCGCTGACGCAAAGCAGCAACCTATCGCAGACAAAGTGGAGCGAACCTATTTGCTGTCGGTGGGCGTTTGCGTTCAACTTGCCACGATATGGCTTTGGGTTAAAGTTTGCTCCCTCGTCAAACGGGTTCGACGGCTTGTTCGATGTGTGCACATTTCGCCGCGGAGGATTACTGGCCGGGCTGGGATATTTAGCATCGGTGGTTTTTGGTATTCATCCTCGATTGTCTGGATTTAAAGCCATCAGGTGTTTTAAGCTCCGAATCGAAAGTGACGAGCCGGCTTATTATGAACTCGATGGCGATCCTGGTGGTTCTCTGCCGGTGGAATTAGAAGTTGTGCCGCGCCGGTTGCGATTGATTGTTCCTAAAAACTTTTCACCTACTTTGCCACCCGGCGACGTGTTATCTTGAGCGCCTATTATCCCGTCAACTTCAGCTAATAAAAATTGCCGTGCCGAACAATCCTGCCATCATCGGACCGTACGAATGTGGACGTGGTAGGCCACTACTTTTAATCGCTGGTCCTTGTGTGATTGAAAGCGAAGAGCTCACGCTGTCGATTGCCACCCGGCTGCGAGAAATAACCGCGCGTCTTCCTTTGCAATTGGTCTTCAAAGCTTCATTCGACAAGGCAAACCGTACCAGTGCCGCTGCATTTCGTGGCTATGGTTTGAAAGCCGGCTTGCAAGTGCTAGACCGTGTGAAAAAGGAAACGGGTTTGCCCGTGACGACCGACATTCACGAAGCATCGCATGCAGCGCCGGCTGCTGAAGTGTGCGACTTGCTGCAGATCCCCGCGTTTTTATGCCGGCAGACAGACTTACTCGTTGCTGCTGGCAATACCGGAAAAGCGGTCAACGTTAAGAAAGGACAATTTGTCGCCCCTTGGGATATGAAACACGTGGTGACGAAGCTTGAATCAGCCGGCTGTAAA
>CAZIGP010000166.1:0-8035 GCA_964538425.1 uncultured Pirellulales bacterium
ATCTCCAACGATGGGCGAACTTCGACTTGGATCGGCGCCCACCAGGAGAGATCGCCTTGCTTGAGATTTGCAAAGGCCGTGCGATACCCAAGTTGGCCAACAGCAGTAGCTCGTAACTCACTTCCTTCATGCGTTACGTCCTTAAGCAGTTTTTGAGGATCGTTCACTTCGCTGACCCGCGCTGCGCCAAACCGAGCGACGAGCGGTTCGCCTTGTCCGACGATTTCAGCACATTCCACAGACGCCGGCTTGTCACCTTCCCAAGTGATCTCGATGTCGGCCCCGTCGGCTTTCTCAGCAACAACCTCAATGACTGGTTCTCCCACCGCGGGCACATTTTTCCATTCGGCCTCTTTGCTGTTCACAGTAACACGCGCAACGTGCGTTTTAGTGGCAGCGACGTGAAGCCGTAGCAAAGCTGGCCGCTTTAACTGCGAGCGAACTTCGAACCGCTCCGTGTCGCCTTTGCGAGAGTACGTGTAGCCAACGTCAGGAGTGTCGATTGAGGCAGAGTCCCATTCGGCCGGCAAACCCGGTCGAATCAGCAATTCTCCCTCAATGAGGTTCGGCACGATTCCGAACACGCCTTCAACCAACCCGCGGGCGTACATGCCCACTGAGCAATTGAAATCAGTGGCCCCTCCCGTGAAGCGTGGATCGAGTTCCGACGTGGCACCACAATTACCGGGTACACGGCTTGCGAACATCGAATCGACAATCGCACCTCGTAAGAGCTTCCAAGCGCCTTGGCGATCGCCTGCTTGCCAATAGGCGAGCGCCGTGTGCGCCGTTTCACCGTGAATTACATTGCGAACGCTCCAGATGTAAGGAACCCAGTTCGATGTCCACAGCACTTTGGAGTTGCCACCGATCGGTTCGTGTTCGATTGCCGTGTCGACGTAGCGTAAGATCTGGCGGGCTTGAAACATGTCGGGCACGCCCGAATCGATCGCATGATAGACCGTCGGTAATTCAGCACTCGGATGGAGTCGCTTGAGGCCAAATAAATCTTGATAGTCAGCATGCCAACCCTGCTCGGGCATCCAAAGCGTACGATTTATTGCGGCCAACGTTTTGGCGGCCTCACGTTCAAATGGCTCGGGGTTTTCGCCCAAGATCTTCGCCAGCCGCGCCGCAAGTCGCAACGAGCGAAAGTTATAGGCCGAACCCTGCGTGCACGCCCCACCGTTGTAATGGTGGGCATCACTGATCATCGTGTTGCCGAAGTTTTCATACAAACCATCGTCGTCGGGATCCAAACAACGCTTCTCCCAGGCCAAATGTTCGACCAAAACGGGCCATATTTCGCGGGCAAATTCCAAATCGCCAGTCCATTGGAGATGCCAAAGCAATTGGTCGATGTAGACCTGCTGCATGTCGCACTGCCCCTTGTCATCTTTCACGGGGTAGTTGGGAATGTGTCCGCGCGAATAAAGAACGGAATCGAGTGCCTGCCTCGCAAGATTGAACTTCGGGTCGGCATGGGCCTTACCTTCGGTAGGTTCTTGGAATTGCAACTTCGCGTACTCGCAGAAATGAGTCTTCGCTCGATCGTGCCAGCCGAATTCACTGGCGACATAGGCACCGCGCCAGCCAAGCAATGGTACTCGCCATGCCAGGGCGCCATGCATATAAACGGGTGGAGCCCAAAGTGCGTCAGCCGCCGTACAGATAGCGGGGACCGCCGCATTGAGATACGGATCAGGCGTCGCGACCCGGACTTGTCCGGCAATTTTCACCCGACGCGTCTGGGCTGCTTCGATCGCTCTCGGCAAATCCGCTTGCATCATCGGTTTGCCGCTTTCCGCCATCCATTCCAACGCGAATAACAGCGGCTTCTCACCTTCGACGGCACAACGGCCGGCCAAAATTGGAAGCTTCTCAGCGGAAGATTCCCACAACGCGGCGGGAGATTCCATTGCTTCCGCATTCGCAACTTTCATCTTCGAACCAGGCGGCGTGACGCCGATTACCGGTCGCATCCCCTTGACGACGGCTGAAATATCGAGCGACGAAAGAGACCCCGACTCAGAACGGATCTGCGTTTGAAGTCGATAGCACGGTGCCCGAAGCTCAAAGCCGGCGTCCGTAATCTTATATTCATGCTCGGCACAATCTTTGGCCTGGAACAAGGTGAGCGGTTCAGGGCAGTAATTTGCGGTATCGAAATCTAGTTTGTTGTTGTTAAAACCAGACGCCCCACCGAAAGACCAGAACAGATCGACCTTCTTCACATCCTTCGACCCAACCACTCGCAGCAGTGCACCGTCGGCATGGGAGATAGGCAGCACATCGATTGTCAGCGTGCCACGTCCTAATAGTGCATCGCGAACTTCATACTGCATGGTACCGGGACGATAGCGGGTAATAACCGTGTCGGCGTCATGCAACCATTTCGAGCCGTCGGCGCTGACAATGCCCAACCATAGCGTTCCACCCTTGCCTGGCAGTGAGAGCATCAATTCGGGCACATCGCTGGTATAGACGAAAAATGCCGTGCGATTACCGTACAGCGGCCGGTTAAAGTGATTCTTTCCGTTGGTGATGACGAAGTCCTGTCCATCCGGCTGGTAGCGCAATGGCCGGGCGGCATCTGCCGCATGAGCGTACGAAACACAGGCCGACGCCAGTAGAATTAGTCCGAACCGAAACGCTGCTGATTTTATAGAGTTGATATTTATTATCATTTCGTAATCGTTTGTTGCCGTGCGTCAACTAGTCTCTTACCTCGGACCACGGTATTCGTCGGAACTCAGACCATCATTATGCTTCCAGCACAATACACACCGGCAACCATGTCGGAAGCGACTGTCAAAACTGTCGAAATCATCGCTCTGAATCATGCGACTCAACCTCGGAATGGACGTTCGCGAGCGAGGAGCGAACCGCCTGAGGACGACTGCTCGATCTAGCACTGTGCGGGGAGGGATTGGTTATCGGAATGCTCATCGAGGTAGCTCCTAAGAAACCTCCTTACCAAAGACGCCTCTTTCAAAATCTTAAGCTCTCCAGCTTCCACCTTTATTCAGGACGCAGCCCAAGACATTATGTTAACAATCGACATATTATCACTCCGATGCTTGCGTGTCTACAATATTTTTAACCGATCTGCGAAGAAGACCTGATGTCGTTTGCAGAACACCATCCCACCAGGTGTGTAAATTGCTGATAATGGCTGTTTTTTGGCTGAATAAGAAACGAGTGCGAATCCTAAATTGTTGTTGTTGAATCAACCTTTTATGAGAATAGCTACCGTCTGAAGAACTCAAAAGTGC
The DNA here is from genome assembly GCA_964538425.1 of uncultured Pirellulales bacterium. Lineage (GTDB taxonomy): Bacteria > Planctomycetota > Planctomycetia > Pirellulales > JADZDJ01 > JADZDJ01. Next base: position 3,276 of record CAZIGP010000166.1, read on the forward strand.
TCTACACCCCTTGAAAAGTCGGTGGATTCTTGACACCAACTGCTCCCGTTCGTATAAACAATTCGTTGACTGTTGACAATTATAATCGGCCACGACGACGCTTGCCGATCTCTTTAGGAGCGCAGAATGAACTGCCGAGCACCTATAACTCTGAGCCTAGCGATCACACTTTCGGCTATTTGCAACATTGCAATTGCCACGGAAGGCACGACGTGGAAAGCCGGTGTTGCGAAATCCATTATTACCCCACAAGAGCCCTATTTCTTGGCCGGCTTTGGAGGGGAAAAACGAATTGCCAAAGAAAAACGTCACGATCTTTGGGTTAAAGCACTTGCCTTAAAAGACAACCAAGGGCATCGCGGTGTGCTCATTACAACCGACGTTTGCGGCTTTGACCGGGTCAGCTACGACGCCATTTGCGAGGGACTAAAAAATCGCTGTGAATTAGACCGCTCTCAAATCATCCTCAATTTCACACATAACCATGTCGGTCCAGTCACGCGCAATTCGTTGACGACTTTTCATGATTTTACCCCGAAAGAGTTGAACCAAATCGAAGTTTATACCAAAAGCGTCGAGCAGAAAGTGATTGACGCGGTAGTCGAAGCGTTCGAGCAGATGAATCCGGCGACGCTTTCGTTTGGTGTGGGCCAAACGAATTTCGGCATAAATCGTCGCAACAATGCAATGGAGGAAATCTCAGGAATTCTGTGCCGAGGCGGACAACTCAAAGGACCGACAGACCAGACCGTTAATGTGATCTCGATCCGGTCTCCGGAAGACAAACTCATGGCAGTAGTATTCACTTATTCGTGCCACCCCGTAACGACAGTCGAACTATTTTGGTCGGGTGACTATCCGGGCTATGCAATGGCTGAACTAGAGCAGTCTCACCCCGAAGCGACAGCCTTCTTTTTCCAAGCCTGCGGCGGAGACCAAAACCCTATTTTTCGCGGAACGATCGAAACCGCCGAAGATTATGGGCACCGTCTGGCAATGACCGTCGACAAGGTTCTTGCCACCTCATTAAAACCAATCGCCCCTAGTTTGAAGACAACCGATGCTGAAATTACGCTGGACTATGAGCAAGTTGTCGGGCGCGAAGAACTTGAGAAAGCGGTTACCCAATCTTTGCAGGCCGGTTCTACAGAAGATCGCGGTATCGCAGAAAGGAAAGCTCGGTGGGCAAAAGAATTGCTAAAAGTGCTCAATGACGGAGGTGAACTGCCAACCGGTTATGCGTATCCACTGCAGGCTTGGAAACTAGGAGATCAGTTTCTTTGGATCGCCCTGAGCGGTGAAACCGTCGTCGACTACGCATTGATGCTGCGAGGCATCTATGGACCGGACACGATTGTCACCGGCTACTGCAGCGACTTAATTGGCTATATCCCTTCCGAGCGCGTGTGGAGGGAAGGACGAGGCGAAGAAGTTGAATATCTGTGGGAATACAGCCGACCGACCTATCGCTGGGCCGGAAATGTTGAGCGACGAATTTTCACTAAGGTCGACCAAATGGTCAAGCAGCTTGGTAACACGAGTGTTACCAAAACAGCAAATTAGGTTTTGAAACTCACACCACCATCGCATCGAAGGGTCCGCATTTTTATGAATCGCTTATTGCTCTCGATTCTGAGTCTATGTGTCTTCGGGCAAGCGGCCGTCAACTTACTCGCACAGGAGAATAATGTCGCCTCTCAGACGAGAACCATCGGATATCCATACGACGGGAAATTGGTCCCGCCGAGCGACCTAACTTCGATTCAAGACCTGCAGCAAGCGTGGCGTATCTGTTCGTATACTCATCGCCAATTAACTCCGGAAAAGGCCGATGAAGTCGCCAAGCGGTATGCCGAAGCCGGATTCAATCTGATGATATCGGAAGGTAATCGATACTTGTTCTGGGATAAGGACAAGACTCCTCCGAGTGCATATACCATTACATCTAGTTCTGAGCCGTTTGACGACACCCTGCGGAACACCCGGCTCATGTCCGAAGCTTGCCACAAGTATGGGATGAAATTCTTTCTGCATCTGACCAGTACAATGGTGGATGTGGCCTTACTGAAGGAACATCCAGATTGGGCCGCAATCGACGGGGCGACGGGGACAAGCCCGACTAATACTTACGGGACAGCGAACACTTGTTTTCTTAACCAAGAGTTCATGGACGCCTTTTATGTCCGGTTAGAGCGACTGATCCGTGAGACCCGCCCCGATGGCATGATGCTCGATGAAATCCAGTTCTTCGGTTATTCGCTTTGCGGATGTCGTTCGTGTCGCGCCGCTTTCAAAAAAGACACGGGCTTCGACATCCCTTCGACGACCGAATGGTCTAGTTGGTCAAACACACCGGCATGGCTTCGCTGGCAAAACTGGCGGCGAGAAAAAGTGGTGGAAGAGTCGAAAAAATTCCGGGCTGTGTTCAAGAAATGCAATCCAGAGGGCATCATCACTTCATACTTGTGCAATCCGACAACGAGCTACAATTTTGCGGCGTCAGCAGTAGCGCTTGATAATTTGCTACAGTTCGCTGACAGCGTGGGATATGAGTGTGAGCCACACGACTGGTTGTATGGCTACTACTGGCCCCACATGATCTACGAAATGAAGTATCAACGTGCCATAGCGGAAAATGTAGGCAGCGCCCCTTGGACACTGTTTTACAACACCAATGCTCGGCCCGGCGATTACGTTCTTAATTGGCTCCTGGCGATGAGCCAGGGAAACCGGCACTGGTGGGAGACGGAAAATCGGAAGTACGACCGTTGCTGGCCTTTCGAAGTGGCGTGGGAAGCCAAGCACGAAAAGCTCACCATGAATCAAACCTCGGCAGCCAACATTGGCATTCTGTTTTCGCTGTCTAGCCGTGATCGATCGATACGATCTTATGGTACCGAGAAGCGCGAATGGATTCACGGTTATGCAGGAACGTGCAATGCGCTGACGTTCGGCCACGTGCCCTACAAGGCGGTGGTCGAAGCAGACCTAAAGAGTGAAACATTGAGCAAAAAACTGCATACTCTTGTCTTATTCAACACGACAAATTTATCCAATTCGGAAGTCGATGCCGTCAAAGAGTTCGTGCGAGCGGGAGGAACGCTCGTGGCCTCGGGTGACGTTTCGCGATTTGACAACAAGGGAAAAGTTCGGCCCAATTACGGGTTGGCCAGCGTCTTGGGTGTCCATTATGCGGGCGAATTTACCGAGCAAAGCTCGTTTGTACCCGAGAAATCGGCACAGGAGCTGTTGGGGATCTCACAGCCGATCGTTCACCGTTATCCCTTCAACTTGGTAAAAAATGTGTTCAAAGATGTTAAGGTCCTGGCCAAGATGCAAACCGCCGACGGTAAAACTTACCCTGGATTACTGACACGAAACTATGGCAAAGGGAAGGTTTACTATTTTACGGGCCACCCAGAATTTAGTTACTTCTTCCATTACTTCAACACAAACGTCATCAAGCCTGGGGAACCATGGAAGGATGAGCGCGACCCGGCTTGGGGGCAACTGCTGTGTCGAGCTGTGCAACTCAACAATCAAGAAGTTCCGATGGTTGTTGAAAATCTTCCCCGAGGCGTAGTCGCTGAGGTATACCGGCAGCAATATGGAGCGTTGAAGGGAGTGCAAGTTCTGCTCGCCAACTTCCTTGGAGGCAATGTCAAAGAAGGGGTTAATCCAGCGCCCGGAGATATATCCTTCCCATCAGTTAAAGATCATCTGCCGCGGCCGAACGAACCGATTCATGTCGCAGTGCGCGCGGAGGCAGTAAAGAAAGTCTATGTTTTGAGCCCTGACTTCGATGAGGTCGTGGAACTACCGTTCAAAGAGGAAGCTGGACTCATTCACGTCGATCTGCCTGTGCTACATCGCTATGCGATGCTGTATTTCAGTCAGGGTTCAGACGCCGAGATTCTGAAGATATCCGGTGGCAAAACGGTGAACTCCATCCCACCGGCCCGCGACCTAATTAAAGATGCCTGGCCTCCTGCAAAGTGATAATCATCTAATCTCGCAGTAGAAAACTAGCTGTTAGTTTTGCTGTCATATTAGACAAACCAAGGACAGCCTGTTCTGCGAAGGAATTTGGATGCACTCGTCACAGGTCGCGACGGCAACGAAGTTCTGGGTCAAATATAATTGGGTAAGGCTACAAGAATATATAATGGCGCGCCCGACGAAACAATTCTGCAGCCGCAACAATAAGATTACTTGCTGATTCATGACCGGACCAGGTCATCCGCCGAGATAATTCAACACCGAAATCATTACAACCAAAAACCTCTGAAAGAAGTCTAATACGACGTTGACAATATCCATTCTAGACGCGCTCAATTAATAAAACGCGAATGTTTTTTCCCAGCATCTACGAAGACCGCCGATTATGAACATCAAATGCCTTTACCAAATCCTCATGGGATGGTTTTTGCTGATAAACATTTCTGTTGCCGCGACTGCGCTTCCCATTGTGCGCGACGTAGAAGCGCAGCCCTTACAAGCACAAGTAATGCGCGTTGTTGCCGCTCTCGACGCGCTCGGGCAGCCCCCCAATGCCGAGGTCCGCAAGCAATTGGATGCAGCTTTGGCCGAAGCTGACGATGCCAAGAGCATTGTGGCTATCCAAGAAACGCTTGATCCGTATTGCCTGGTAGGCGTGAACATCAATCCCGAAAGCCGCGTGAAGGTCGCCCAGGGAATAGCGGCCCCAAAACTCGTTCAACACGGCTGGAAAGTCTTTCTCGTAAAGGTCCACAACGAGG
>CAZIGP010000167.1:0-7975 GCA_964538425.1 uncultured Pirellulales bacterium
TTACTGACGTGCATGGCCAAATTGTTCAAGACATTTTAACATAGCGTTGTGGGGAAAAGTGGCAAGAAGTTATTTGAAGAATCCAAACTCGATAAATTTACGACTCAAAAAAGGAAATCCATAACAGCATGATTACACAACGTGCGTTAGAAGAACTACGAGATTTCGATACGGCATTACTGGCGAACACGATCGGGTACATCGACAGTACACCAGCTCACGAATTTTATCTAAGTGGTGACATCCAATCAGTCACTCCATCGCTGGGACCAACAGTTGGAATTGCATTTACGAGCGAAATTGACACCAGTACGCCAGGTAATACTGCTGAGACAGACCTTTATTGGGAACAATTGCAAAAGATGGCTGATTGCCATTTGCCAATCGTATGGATCGTAAAAACTGTCGGATCGCGGCCAGAACACGAGTGTGTAATCGGCGACGGAATGGCAAAAACCTTGTATTCTGTGGGCTGTCAGGGACTCGTGACCGACGGCCGCATCCGTGATGTTACCGGTTTGCTTACAACTCCGTTTGCCGCTTATTGCCGCGGTACGGCAATCCATCACGTGCCCCTTCGCTTTCGTGCTATTGATCGGCCCGTGGATGTAGGAGGTGTTACTATTCACCCAGGCGACGTCATCCATGCCAACGCAGAGGGAGTCATCCGGATACCGCCTACAGCCATCGGAAATCTAGCTCAAAGCGCAGTGAGAATGCGCGCCTTTGAACATCAGGCGCACATGATGCTACGCCGCACGGATATGTCTCTCGCTGAAAAGCGAAGTTGTATTGGCGAACTTGTCGCCGAGTATGGTTTTTCAGATTGTGTTACTTCTACCACACGTAAATAACTTTCGAATGGAAAATTTCTGTATGAAATCCTCAACAATTCCTGTCATCGAGAGCTCAACCGTCGCCGGAAACTGTGAGCTTACTGTCTACCAGCACTGTCTCTATATTCTCCGTGAGAATCTTCTCGCCTCTGAAATTGTTCTAGCAATACATGCCGCCGAAGGACTCACAGAGACAGGCTATGGATGCGAAGTGCGTGACGCCTTCCTTCCCAGATTTTTGAAAGAGTCTAGTGATAGAAATCAGTGTCTGCTTGCTCGCGAATTGGTTCGCGCTGGCGATAAAGACAAAGTCGATGTGCTGATACTGGCCCTTGAGCGAACTGAGGACGCATTACAAGTTGTGGCAGCAGAAAGCCTCTTCAAACTGCGGCACATCGTGGATGAAGACATTGCGCGGAGAGTACACGCTAATGCTAGCAATGCAAAGCTAAAGCTGCACATCTCAGCCATATTAGCTTGTCAGGGAGATCGCAAGAGTTTAGACCGAATTAAGGAGGACCTTTTTAGCGAAGTTGTCGATGCACGCATGATTGCTGCTTGGATACTAACACGAATAGGTAGCCATTTAGACGTTTCGCTACTTCAAAAACTTCGCTTATCTGAAACAGACACGATGGTGTGTGCGTACATTGATCATGCTTTAGCAGCATTAAAAGATGAGTCTGGTATCCGATCTCTTAGGATGAATCTCTCGTCAGACTGCGCAGTGATCCGACGAATGGCGACCGAAACTTCAAGACTTATACAGTCGTCCGTTATATTGCAGAAACTCAATAACCTGCTCAATGATCAAGACTGCGACGTGCAAATCCGCGCCGCCCATGCGCTGTTGATTGCATCGACTATAAGTCGCCAAAGTAATTGTGCTTGAGATACGGCCGTATTGACTAGCGGCCGACGGTTATCCTGATACGACGTAATCACTGGCGGCAATATTGGGTTCGATTTATCCGGAACTAACGGTTTTTCCATAATAGCCCTTCTGATTTTCATCGAGCAAAAAGCCGCATCAAGGCAACTTAACTTCTCTAATTGAAAGAGCACACATGTGCATTCTGAGCCTGACACGCCTTTGGAGAGCCTTTCCTGTGGGCAATTTTTCCACAGCGACGCTATGTCCCTCATTCACTGGCAAATCGACCAAGGCGAGGTTTTTCCTCAGCATAGCCACTACCATGAACAGATCACCAAATGCAAATCATCGATGCCTTTCATCCAGTACGTGAGGACTACCGAAGTAAATTCGAGTCCACGAAAGTTTAAAATGGGTGCGGTGGTCTTTCAGCGTTTTCTCACTGAATATTTTTGGCAAAAATAATTTAATGTCCCTTGCGGCAACACTCGAAAAATAGCCTCAGGATGGCATTGAGCGTTAGGTTTTTTTTAATCTCGCTGACCAATACTCATTCTCTTGTCCAGAGCCCCAGCGGCAAGCCTGAAAAGAAGCCCGTTAGTTTGCGAGACTGCTGACGGGCTTTTTATTTTTGACAGATATGCCTTTCACTACTAAACATCTGATTTAAATCCCGAGAAAGATTTTACGTAAGCTGTCTTATAAAGCTGGATTTCAAAAAACTGGTAACGCCCATCACCTCAGGGAATCACCAATGTTTGGCGCCTTCGGCCAGTTTGATCATCGACTTAATTTTTGCCATAGCTGCAAATCCAGAAAGCAACTCGGAGAATATTGTAACTATACGGCTGCCGCGGCTTGGCGATACTTCCTAGCTCGCGATTCGTCAATATTGCAACGAGCAGCTTTGTAAACGAATAGCAATCCGGGTCGATCTCGATCACTGTTGTTCGGCTCGCTGCGGTGAATCGTGTTACAGTGGTGAATTAACGATCCACCTCGCTTTAAAACACCGCATACTTCACGCCAATTGCCTGCCGGAAAATCGCATAGTTTCATTGAGTTTCCTTTGACTCCGCTGGGACGATGCGGCAGATTTGACAGCTTGTGTGTTCCCTCTAGATATCTCACGCAGCCGTTTTCAAGTGTGGCATCAGCTAGCGCGAGCCAGATTGTTAAGGCGTGATCCGGAATTAAATTAAAATAGGCGTTGTCCTGATGGTAGGGTACTTCACTGCCCACCCGCGCAGGCTTGCCAAATAACTCTACGCTCAACAACACGGGCTCGTCGTCGAAAATTGTCCGTACTAGGTTAATCAACTCTGGCGTGTTAGCCAGTGATGCGAAGTACTCGTTGTCCTGGTTGAGGTCAAAAATATTACGAATTTTCTGCTCTGGTCCGCTCTCATACACAACACGGCCGTTGGCCTCAATTGGATCGAGCTGCCCAATGTAACGGGCTAGTTCAAGCTCGATTTCATCAAGCCGGATACCATCAAACAACTTTTCAACAATCAAGACTCCACGTTCATGAAATTCGTCAGCAAGTTTTCGAAAATCCATCGTTCTTAAAATCCCTTCGATCCACACTGGCGAACATCCCTCTGCTACACCCTTGGATCAATTGATGCTTCTGGAATTGAGTAATAAGGTCGTTGATTCAAATCGCATCTCTGCTTTAAGCCAACGTCCCACGCGAGAAATCTAAGTGTAAGATCAATGCTATACTCAGTCTCTGAGATTCTGTGCAGCTTAAGTGTAGAAAAAGTCTAGTAGTCGGGAGTGTCGTGATTTTATAGATTTCCAACAGATTCTATAAACAAGCTCAAAACTTCTGTTACTTCTCAGTAAAAGAAAAACCAACGAACAACATTCGCAGACCAGCATGATTATTTTCAGGCACGTGACTAAGAATGAGCATATGGCTGGCGTCGTACAATTGTTGGTCAAATCTCACTCCATGATCTCACCGGTGCGCCAATGGCTGGTTGCTGTACAGACTGCTCTTACAGCAACCGACAGCGGATGCATCTAAATCGAAGCTCGCATTTCAACTATTGATATAATAGAGCGAGACATCAATCACCGGGTGGTAGATTGTGCGGCGGCAAGTTTTTCATTGAGCCACTTCTTTGATAAGGCTACGATCTTCCAATCGCCGCTCTGCGGACCATGCTTTCTAGTCGTAAAATCGTGATAAGTTAGTAAGAGTCGATCTTTCTGCCAAGTCATTGAGGTGTAACAAAATTCACCCTCTGGATTGTCTTCTAAAACAATTGATTTGCCCCATGTTTTTCCTTCATCAGCACTAACCGCCATACATAAAGGAGTCCGTTGCCCTTCGCGTATTCTATGAGTATCGCCGCTGCGATAGTCGTTAAATACGCAAAACAATTCCCTTGTCCAAGGACACCGTTCGATCGTGGCAGGGCTGGCAGGCGCAATAAGCGGAGTCGGCTTTGGCTCAGACCAGCTTAGACCATTATCTGATGAAAAGCACCCAAACTGACTACCGTGATGGGTACGCATGTACATAAATAATCGTCCATCACTCAATTCAACAATTCCAGGCTCTTGGAGGATTAATTTCCGCTCGTCGGTGGAAAGGATGGGAGTTTCGTCGCGACACCAGGAACATCCTTTGTCGTCTGAGTAATAAGCGATGGGCACACCTGCCTCGACCGGAGGGGTTACCCTGTTTTCGTCATCGAAACCAGTATGAAGTGCGGCCGGGACGATGAGCCGACCGGTAGAACACTGAAAAACTCGGTCATTGTTAACGACGTGATATCCGTCTAACTGCGTTACGCGAACTGGTTCGCTCAATGTCATAAATTCGTCGGATGACCGACGGACGTATAAGCTTTCCGAGTCTCGCCGATCTTTACGGAGATAAAACAACAAAAGCTCACCCGATGATAACCGTCGCAATGTCACAGACATTACATTGCACTTTCCCTCATTTGGAAGCAAGACTTTTGGTGAAGCCCATGTCATGCCACCATCAGCTGAGGTTTGCATGACGAGATCAGCAGGGTCGTGATCGTCACCTCCAGCAGTGTAGCGAGTGTAGACGACACAAAGGCGGTCGTCAGAAAGCTCGATTAGGTCAGCCTCAGATATACGTGGTGCTTCTTTGCTCGTCTTGAGCAGTAGCAATGTTTCCATACTCAGCGCCGAAGAGACCAGCCAAGAACCAATAGCAACAAGGACTAATATAGAGCGAAACATATTCACACTTCTTTCTAGCATTTAACAGCCGCCGCAAGAAAACCCAATGCTTGCCGAGACCGCTGCACCGCTTCTTTGGCGTCAATAAGACCGGAAATACAAACTAAGGCTTGAGTAATTTAATTCGGATATTCCTAAGCCAAACTGGGTCTCCGTGGTCCTGGATGCCGATCGGACCGACGCGCGGCATATCTTTGTATGCTGTTTTGAATTTGTTCAGTGTACCATCCGGATTCTTATGCGGCTCAGTCCATCGATTAAGATCCATGTCAACGATTGGTTCACCGTTGAATACGACATTAATCTTGTTTGCGCTACAGGCGATTGTATATCGGTTCCACTGCCCAGGTGACTTGATCATGTTCTTTGTAGGTATAACACAATCGTAAACGGCACCACAAATGCCTTTGTATCGCGGGTGGTCGCCATATGAGTCGTTGATATCAATTTCGATGGATGTATGAAGCCATTCTACCGTATCACCAGCGCGTAAAAAAACTCCGCTATTGCCGCCTTCATTGATCTTGAACTCCAAATCTAAAATAAAATCGCCGTACTTCTCTTTGGTCCAAATGAAGCCGTCGCCTTTTTTTATTAGTATGCCGTCCTCAATGACCCAACTGTCTGGCGTGAATATTGCATTAGAGAGATCATTAGCGAATAGGGCATGCCATCCCGATTCTTCATTCGTTTTTGGGTGTGAATTTAGCGGTAACTGTGGTTCATCTGCCAAAGCTTGGGAACAGAATAAGTGACAACACGCTTGCAGCAACAATATTGCAATGAATCTTTGTTTCATAAAAGTCGCTCGCTCCACAGCAAGGTTCATTTCGTTACAATTACCAACCTTTACGATCTATACGATGGATGTAGGGCTCCGCCTCCGAACAGCCTTCTGCCTGCATTTTCTCAGAGTTCCAGCAAATGTTCTTACCGACTCGCAGCGCCAACGCTCCCACGAGCATGATTTCTGTCAACGGGGCAGCATAGTCGCTGAAATTACAAAAGGTTGGCGATCCTCCTTTGCAAGCCTCGATCCATTCGAGATAAATATCTTGTCCTGGCGCACGAGGAATACTCGGCTCCGGTATCTTTGTTGCAAGGAATTTGTTCTCCGGCAATAAAAACCACTCACTGCCCGTCCATTCACGAGAATAGAGCATACCTTGCGTTCCAACGACGATCGCTCCGTTCGGAGCAACTTTCTTGCCAAGGAGATTTTCAGGCGGTAATTTGCCACCATCGTACCAATACATCACCACAGGTTCCCTGTCCGGGAGGGAGGAAAATTTGTAGCACAGTGTTGACCACTCGGGATAAGTCTCTGCCTTCAATCCTGAAGTTTCAAGGATTTCGACAGACTGCGGCATGCCAAGCTGGAGAGCCATGAGAGGCATCGCTGCGTTGTGAATCCCCATATCTCCTATCGCTCCGGTACCGAAATCCTTCCATCCTCTCCACGCGAAAGGTGCATAGCTTGAGTGATAGGGGCGTTGTGGTGCCACGCCAAGCCAGCTATTCCAATCAAAGTCCTTGGGGACCGGACACTTTTCTAAGGGACGATCAATGCCCTGTGGCCAACATGGACGATCCGTCCACACATGGAGTTCGCGGATCTGACCTAAGGCTCCTGATCGAATTATTTCGATGCCAGCTCGCGAACGGTCCATCGCCATTCCTTGAGTGCCCATTTGGGTGGCTACCTTTTGTCGCTTAGCGGCAACAGCCATCTGGCGGGCTTCCGCTATTCCCCAGGCAAGCGGTTTCTCACAGTAAACATGCTTGCCCAACTGAATCGCTGCCAAACAAATCGGAGCATGCATGTGATCCGGCGTACTAACCACTACTGCGTCGATCTCAGCATGCATGGAATCAAACATTTTGCGAAAATCTTGAAAAGTATTAGCCTGAGGAAATTGAATCCTAGCCTTATCCAAGACATTCATCTCGACATCACATAGCGCAACGATATTTTCAAGAGCGACATGCTTCAAGTTTTCTTCACCGCGTCCTCCCGCACCAACAACGGCGATATTGAGCTTTTCGTTTACCGCAGTTCTTGCCGCCACATTGCGAGCCCCAAAAATCAGAGTTGCCCCCGCCAAGGTGGTGTGCTGGATGGCCTCCCGACGGTTTAGACGTTTGCTCAACATGATGACACCCAATTCAAGATTGCATGAATCCTGCTAGTCTCTGATTGTCTGTTTTCGGCGAAATAAGACGAATTTTAGAAAAACGTAATTCTTACTTTATTCCCGATGTGTATCTAGCCAAAGATCGATAGGCCGTTTCACGCCGGTTGGTCGGAAAGGCAAAGTCACCTTTCGTCCGATCCGGGCTGATTCGTAAGCCGCATAAAGCACTTCTTGAACGAGTCGGCCATCTTCACCCGTGCAGAGCGGGGTCTCTTTGCCACGCACACAGCGAGCAAAATGTCTCATCTCCTGAGGAAACCCGTAATTCCACAATTCCTCATAAACCGGATAGGTCCAGCCTGTTGTCGTCGGTGCTTTTTCCACCGCGTAACCAAAACCATATTCGCTGTACGTTGGCAGGGCATTGCCCATGTGAAGATCAGCATAGGTTAGCCCGCCTTCTCCATAGACCTCAATGCAGTCATCCATACCACCGCGACGCGCCCAACTGTTTTCTACGATGCCTAATGCATTGTTTTCAAATTCCAGAATACACAAGCTGTTGTCTTCGGATTTGGTCTTATCACGATGCACATAGTTTCCCAACTGACAGTAGACGCTTTTGATAGCGGCTCGATTGAGAAACCAGTAGCAAAAAGCGATCCCATGGCAACCCAAATCCATCAATACCCCGCCCCCTGCCAATTGATGGTCCCAGAACCATTCCGAATGCGGCCCGAAATGACGCTCGCACTGCTTGACGAGATATACCTTGCCGAATGCGCCTTCATCGGCCATTTGCTTCGCCTTAACGTACTTAGGCGTAAAAAATAACTCCTCAGCGTACATCAGCAACACACCGTGCCGACTACAGGCGTCGATCATGGCATCAGCTTCTT